>DASTBC010000132.1 GCA_035712245.1 Candidatus Eisenbacteria bacterium | reverse complement strand
CCAACCCCGCCCACCCGCCTCCGCCCGTTCGCATGAGCCGCGCAGCGCTCAGCCGCCTTTCGTTTTCTCCAAGCCTCGACGTCAGACAAAGCAAAAGGCCGTGGGGACGAACCCCACGGCCTTCGCGAGCTGCCTGTGACGCTAGATTACTTGGCCAGCACCATGCGGATCGAGTTGGACTCGTCACCGTCCACGTTGCTGTGAACCTTTGCAAAGTACACACCGGAGGCGGCCTTCTCACCCGCGGTGCTCCGGCCATCCCAGCCCACTTCGTGCACGCCTGCCTCGAACCGCTGGTTGGCGAGCGTCTTCACGAGAGCGCCATGGACGTTGTAGACCTTGACCGCGTAGTTCCCGGCCTTCGCGACCTGGAACGAGATCTTCGTCACCGGGTTGAACGGATTCGGCGAGTTGTTGAGGAGCGCAACGGCGCTACCAGCGGTCGCCTTCTTGTTCACCTTCACGTAAGCGAAGCCCTTGAACGAGCGGCCGGTGATGTTCGAGTACGCCGTCACCTCGAGCGCCTCGGTCTTGTCCGTGAGGCCGAGCGCCGTCATGCGGTTGATCAGGGTACGGCGATTGATGTGGCAGAGAATGATCCGGTCCGTCACGAGCGGGCTCGTGCTGAGCGTGTCCACTCGGTCGACGCACTGGGCCGTACCGGCGGCAGCCGGAGGAACGGCGGGATCGCTGATGTTCGGGAACGTCAGACCGGCGAGCGTCGGGCTCGCGAAGATCGTCGCGCGAACGCGGACGCCTTCGCCACCCACGTTTCCGGTGCGGCAGACGTAACCGGCCGCCTTGGTCTCCGGCGGGAACCGAAGCGTCATGGCGAGGAACGGCTCGTTGCCCGGGTTGATCACCGCCGGATCCGTGGTGGCGAGCACCGGGAGCGGCGTGAGGCAGCTTCCCACCGGGTTGCCGCGCCAAGAGTTGAGGCCGCCGCCCGACTGCGTCACGAACAGGAAGTCGTTGTACGGGCCGCTGCCCTGCCAGCTGTTGACGACGGTCCCCACGGACGGATCGGAATCCGCGAGGATGTCGAGCTGGATCTCGCACTTCGCCTGCGACGGGACGTTCAGCTTCCAGATCGCCTGGAGGCCGTTCGCATCTTCGCCGGACGGAGCATCGTAGTAGATGTCATCGCCGTTGGAGCTGAAGTCGGCGTTGTTGTGCGAAACGAACTTGAAGTTCGCCTCGGCGAGACGCGTGTAGCCCGGATCGCCCGAGGAGAGCGCGATGTCCACGATCTCGAGGACGTTCGGGCCGAACTTGTTCGTCGAGTAGACGATGTCGTGGCCGTTCGGATGCCAGGAGGACATCTGCTCGGCGCGGAGATTGTCGAACGTCCGGCGGACCGGCGCTCCCAGAGTGGGGAGGACGTCGACCGTGTAGACGTTGAACGAGCCCTCGTGGTTGCTGTCGAACGAGAGCGTGTGCTGCGAGGGGTGCCACGCAGGACGCCGCGCGGGTCCGCTGAACACGAGGACCGGAGCGCCGATCGGAGTGGAGTCCACTTCCTCGTCGCCCGTCAGATCGTACTCCTGGACGTAGAGACCAGGATTCGCGCCGTCGTAGTCCTGCTGGATGTACGCGAGGTACCGGCCATCGTGGCTCCACGCGGGATCGAAGTACGAGATATTCGCGTCAGGATCGTGCTTCAGGTACGGCGCTGCCGTGAACCCGCGAAGGAAGGCCTGGTCCACGTTGGCGAACAGCACGATCGACCGGACCGCTTCGCGACCCGGGACCAGACTCCGCGACGTAAACGCGAAGTACAGGTCGACGCCCGTCTGCGGGTGCAGCGGGTTCGGAATGACGAGCCCGGGCCGCACCGCAGGCTGCTCGCACCCGTTCGGGAACGGGGCGCCGTTGGTGACCAGCGCGAACGACCCGCGCAGGTCGGCGTACCCCTGGGCCGGAAGCAGTGCGGCCGCCAGCGCCAGAACTCCGATGACGCCTAGTAATTTCTTCATCCCATTCATCTCCTCTCTAACGCAGGTAAAAGCGAGAAGACACCTCAAGAGGATAAGGTTGACGACACTACGAGCCTAATCACCTCCTTACGGGATCGTGATTCGAATCGAGCTAAGACGATGTGGGTTCTCGCAATTGGAAAGGTTTGCCCCGTTTTTTTACTCGATTGAGTATACAGGGGCATCGCCCGCAGTGTCAAGGGATTTTTGGAACTTATGGGCGTCGGGGTTGTTCAAAAATGCCTTGACAGAGCGTCACTTGGAATCTAGTTTGGCCCCCAGGTCGGGCCCGGTCGGGTTCCATGGCCGGTCCCGCGGGCTTCCCGCCAGCCCGTTGCTCGGCACCCCCCCTGGCAGCACAACTCGGTTTCGTAACGGCGCGCCGCCGGGTAGCCGCCGTAGTCGAGGGAGGTTGATGTCCTTCAAGTCGCTGTCCTGCGCATTCTTAGGTTCGTTCCTCGCCCTTGCCGTGCTCCAGGGAACGGGTCTCGCCCAGGCTCCCAATCCCAAGCTCAAGAGCCCGACGCTCGTCTCGGCCTTCTATCGCCAGGTCACCAGCCCCATCGTCCGGAACGCGGTCAACAACCAGACCGGAACCCTGGTCTTCCTTTTCTGGAACGGTCCGAGCGCCGAGACCGACACGGTCTGCAAGCTGGACACGACCCTGACCTGTAATATCAACGTGGACTCCTGCGAGGTGGCTCCGGAGATCTGCCAGCAGGCCGGGTTCAACTGCCGTATCGACAGCATCATCGGGTGCCAGCCCGTCTGGACGGGATATCGCGTCCGGCGGACCGTCGAGGGGATCAGCACCGGACGGCTCCAGGTGATCGGTCAGATGAAGTCGCGGGACGTGGTGGTTCCCATCTGCCTCGACCGCCAGGAGCCGTGCAATCTCCAGGACTTCGTGTTCACGGGAACCGGAGTGTTCTTCAAGGGATTCCGAAACAACAGGTTACCCGATGGTAGCTACCTCTTCGACTACCCGCCGGGAAACCCCCGGGATGCCGACTCCACGGCGAGGGTCTTCGTGGACCTCGCATCCATCGTCGGTTTCGAGCACGAGTACGCCGTCACTTCGATTGACACACTGACAACCGTGAACGCGGATATCGCGGAAAGCCCCATCGACTCGACTGAGATCGTCCGGCTCACTCCCGCCACGCCGCCCGCCTCGAATCTCGAGAACGTGGTGGTCGTGCCAAATCCCTACAAGGGCTCGGCCGAGTGGGATCCGGGTCCCAACGACCGGCGCATGCGCTTCATGAACGTGCCGCCCGGCTCGACGATCCGCATCTATACAGCCGCCGGGGAGTTGCTTCGGGAGCTCACCCAGGACCCCGGCGGGAGCCCCGGAGGGCAGACCGGGGAGGTTCCGTGGGATCTCAAGAACGACGCGGGACGGGTTGTGGTCTCGGGAATCTACATTTACACCGTCCATCCAACGGACGGTCGCACGCCCAAGAAGGGTCACTTCGTCATCATCAAGTAGGCCGCCCCGCCAGCGCGTAGGCGGCCCGGAGGTCTCATGAACCCCCAGACCGTCTCCGCAGCCGCCGAGAACGCGGCGCGCGTGGATGCCCAGGACACGAAGCCCCGGGCGTACCTGAACCGGATCGGCGGAGCGTGGATCCCGGCCACGTCCGGGCGCACGTTCGAGAACCGGAATCCCGCCAGGTCCTCGGACCTGGTCGGCACCTTCCCCGAGTCCGGGCCCGAGGACGTCGACGCCGCCGTCCAGGCAGCGTCGCGCGCCTTCCAGTCCTGGCGCCTGACGCCAGCTCCACGACGCGCCGAGCTCATCTACCGCGCCGCCGAGATCCTCCGCGACCGGAAGGAAGCGCTCGCGCGCGCCATGACCCGCGAGATGGGCAAGGTCCTGGCCGAGACGCGCGGCGACGTGCAGGAGGCCATCGACATGGCCTACTACATCGCGGCCGAGGGGCGCCGCCTCTTCGGCGTCACCGCCCCGTCGGAGCTTCCCAACAAGTTCGCCATGTCGATCCGCCAGCCGCTCGGGGTCTGCGGGCTCATCACCCCGTGGAACTTCCCGATGGCGATCCCGTCCTGGAAGATCTTCCCGGCGCTCGTGTCGGGGAACACGGTCGTGATCAAGCCGGCGACCGACACGCCCGCCTCCGCGCACCACCTGGTCGAGATCCTGATCGAAGCGGGGGCGCCGGACGGCGTGGTCAACATCGTCCACGGCGGCGGGAGCGCGGTCGGCGTGCCGCTCACCGAGCATCGCGGCGTCTCGATGGTCTCGTTCACCGGATCCTCCGAGGTCGGGAAGGGGATCGCCGAGCGGACCGCCGCCTCGCTCAAGCGGCTCTCTCTCGAGCTGGGGGGGAAGAACGCCCAGATCGTGATGGAGGACGCGGATCTCGACCTCGCGGTCGAGGGAGCGCTCTGGGGCGCGTTCGGAACGACGGGGCAGCGCTGCACCGCGACGAGCCGGCTCATCGTGATGCGGCAGGTGCACGACGAGATGGTCGAGCGCCTCGCCGCGCGCGCGGCGAACCTCCGGCTGGGCGACGGGCTCGACCCCGCGACCGAGGTCGGCCCGGTCGTGAACCGCGGCCAGCGCGACAAGGTCCACTCCTACGTCGAGATCGGGAAGAAGGAAGGCGCGAAGCTCGTCGCGGGCGGGTCGCCCGCCGAGGACGGGCCCCTCCGGGACGGGCACTTCTACCGTCCGACGATCTTCGACGGCGTGACGCCGAGCATGCGGATCGCGGTCGAGGAGATCTTCGGGCCGGTGCTCTCCGTGCTGACCGTCTCCTCGTTCGAGGAGGCGATCCAGGTGCTGAACGGGACGCCGTACGGACTCAGCTCGTCGATCTACACGCGCGACGTGAACCGGGCCATGCGCGCCGTGCGCGACATCGAGGCCGGGATCACCTACATCAACGGACCCACCATCGGCGCCGAGGTTCAGCTACCCTTCGGAGGCGTGAAGGAGACCGGGAACGGCCACCGGGAGGGCGGTCCGACCGTGATCGACGCCTTCACCGAGTGGAAGTCGGTCTACATCGACTACAGCGGCAAGCTCCAGAAGGCCCAGATCGACCGTTAGGACGGGCGGCTCCATGCGCCCTCGGAGCGTGACGTGTCCGTGACCGAAAGGCAGCCGGCGGTCGACCCCGCCGCGGTGGACGTTCGTTCGGATCCTCTCGTGCGCGTCATGCGCGGAGGACGGGTCGAGAGCGTCCATCGGGGGCACGTCGCGGTGGTCGACTCCTCCGGCCGGCTCCTCGCCTGGGCGGGCGAGCCCCGCCTCCTCGTCTTCCCCCGGTCGGCGTACAAGCCCTTCCAGGCGGTCCCGCTGGTCGAGTCCGGCGCGTGGGACCGCTCCGGTCTCGGAGACGACGCGCTCGCGCTGGTGGCCGGATCGCACAGCGGGACCGACCGACACGCGGAAGTCGCGAGATCGATCCTGCTCGCGGCGCAGGCCGACGAGTCCGCGCTCCGTTGCGGATCCCATCCACCCTACGACGACGCGACCGCCGCGGCGCTCCGCGCGCGCGGCGAGGATCCCGCGCCCATCCGCCACAACTGCTCCGGAAAGCACGCCGGGATGCTCCTCCTGGCGCGCCACCTGGGAGCGCCGCTCGCGAGCTACGTCGATCCCGGGCACCCGGTGCAGCGTCGGATCTTCGAGCGCTTCGCCGAGATCCTGGGAGAGCCCTGGGTCGACCCCGAGCCGGCGATCGACGGCTGCAGCGCGCCGACGCCGCGCATGCCGCTCTCCACGCTCGCGCACGCGTTCTCGCTCCTCGCGTCGGGGCGCGATGCGAGGGGCAAGGAAGTGCCCGCGCTCGCCCGCATCCGGGATGCGATGCGGCGGCACCCCGACATGGTTGCCGGCGAGGGAAGGCTCGACACGCTGCTCCTGCGAGCCCTTCCGGGGGCCGTCGCCAAGGCGGGCGCCGAGGGGGTGCACGCCACCGGGATTCCGGATCGCGGGATCGGGATCGCCGTGAAGATCGAGGATGGCACGCGCCGCGCGCTCGGCCCCGCGGTCACCTCGACGCTCACCGCGCTCGGCCTGATCGGCGCGCGCGAAACGGCGACCCTGGCCCAGCACGTCGGGGACCGGCTCCGGAACTTCGCCGGGCTCGAGGTTGGCGCGGTGCACGGCATCGTTCGCCTCCACACGAAGGAGGGCTCGTGAACGCTCCCGAGAGCGGAACCGCGGCTCCGGTCGCGCATCCCCCCGCCGGGACGGCCGACCAGGCGACCCGCCCCCTGGTCCAGGAGACCCGGCCCAAGTACGTCTACTCCTTCGGCAATGGCGTCGCTGAGGGAAACGCGCGCATGCGCGACCTGCTCGGTGGAAAGGGCGCGGGCCTCGCCGAGATGACGAGCGCCGGCGTCCCGGTGCCCCCCGGCTACACGATCACGACCGCGGCGTGCCGCCAGTTCTTCGAGGCGGGCGGCACCCTCCTCGACTCCATCGTCCAGGAGGAGCGCAAGGCGCTCCAGGGGCTGGAGCGATTCCTCGGACGCCGTCTCGGCGATCCCGAGAATCCGCTCCTCGTCTCGGTGCGATCGGGCGCGCCGCTCTCGATGCCGGGCATGATGGACACCGTGCTCAACCTCGGGCTCAACGACCAGACCGTCGCGGGGCTCGAGCGGAAGAGCCGAAACCCGAGATTCGCCTGGGACAGCTACCGGCGGTTCGTCCAGATGTACGCGGACGTGGTGCTGGGCGTGCCGCGCTCGCTCCTCGAGGCGGAGCTCAAGCGGATGAAGAAGCGCGTCGGCGTCGAGCAGGACGTGGACCTCACGGACGTCCATCTCCGCGAGCTGACGAAGCGGTTCCAGGTCCTGGTCCGGCGCGAGACGGGGAGGGATTTCCCCCAGGACGCGCGCGTGCAGCTCGCCGGCGCGCGCGACGCGGTCTTCCGCTCGTGGTACGGCGAGCGCGCGGTGCACTACCGCCGCATCCACGGGATCGCCGACGACATGGGCACCGCCGTCAACGTGCAGGCCATGGTGTTCGGCAATCTCGGCCCGACCTCCGCGACCGGCGTCGGATTCACGAGGGACCCGGCGACCGGCGAGCGGCGCTTCTACGGCGAGTACCTCCTGAACGCGCAGGGCGAGGACGTGGTGGCGGGAATCCGCACGCCGCGCCCGATCGACGAGATGGAGCGCGAGCTGCCGACCGCGTATGCGCAGCTCCGGGAGATCACGTCGCGGCTCGAGCAGCACTACCGGGACGTCCAGGACTTCGAGTTCACGGTCGAGGAGGGGCGCCTCTTCATGCTCCAGACCCGGCGCGGCGCGCGCACCGGTATCGCGGCGCTCCGGATCGCGGTGGACATGGTGGACGAGGGGCTCATCTCCAAGGAGGAGGCGCTCACCGCCGGCCGCATCCCGCCGGACGACCTCAACCAGCTGCTGCAGCCGATCTTCGACCCGGCCGCCAAGCGGAAGGCGAAGGTGATCGCGAAGGGGATCAACGCCGGCCCGGGCGCCGCGTCAGGCAAGATCAAGTTCTTCGCGGATGATGCCGAGGCGTACGTCCAC
>DASTBC010000131.1 GCA_035712245.1 Candidatus Eisenbacteria bacterium | reverse complement strand
GTGATCGCCGCACCCGCCGGCGCACCCGCGCCGAGCGAGAACGTGAGGCCCTGAGGCGGAACGTCGGCGTCCGTGGCGGTCGCCGTGAAGGAGAGGAGCACTCCCTCGTTGACCGTCTTGTTCCCGATCGGATCGAGAACCGGCGCGCCGTTCACCTCGTTGACCGTGACCGTGATCAGCTCGGAGTCCGTACCGCCGGCTCCATCCGACACGTTCACCGTGATCGGATAGTTGCCCGGACCCTGCGCCTCGGTCGGCGTCCAGGTGAACGCACCGCCCGCCGTGATCGCCGCTCCGGCGGGAGCGCCGGCGCCGAGCGAGAACGTGAGCGTGTTGGTCGGAACGTCCGCGTCGGTGGCGGTGGCCGTGAAGGAAAGGAGCACTCCTTCGTTGACCGTCCGGTTGCCGATCGCGCCCAGAACCGGCGCCTGATTCACTTCATTGACCGTGACCTGGATCGTCTCGGAGTCCGTGCCACCCGCGCCATCCGACACGTTGACCGTGATGGAGTGCAGGCCGGACTGGGCTTCCGACGGGGTCCAGGTGAACGCGCCGCCCGCCGTGATCGCCGCTCCGGCAGGAGCGCCGGCGCCCAGCGAGAACGTGAGCGTCTGGGCCGGAAGGTCCGCGTCGGTGGCGGTGGCCGTGAAGGAGAGGAGCACTCCCTCGTTGACCGTCTTGTTGCCGATCGCCGCCAGAACCGGCGCCTCGTTCACTTCGTTGACCGTGACCTGGATCGTCTCGGTGTCGTTCAGGGCCGGCGTGCCGTTGTCCGTCACGACGACCGTGATGTTGTGGAGGCCCGACTGCGCTTCCGTCGGGGTCCAGGTGAAGCTTCCGCCCGCCGTGATCGCCGCCCCGGCAGGAGCGCCGGCGCCGAGCGAGAACGTGAGGGTGTTGGCCGGGATGTCGGCATCGGTGGCGGTCGCCGTGAAGCTCAGGAGCGAGCCCTCGTTGACCGTCCTGTTGCCGATCGCAGCCAGAACCGGCGCGACGTTCACTTCATTGACCGTGACCTGGATCGTCTCGGAGTCACTCTGAGCCGGCGAGCCGTTGTCCGTCACGACGACCGTGATCGGGAACACGCCAGGGCCCTGGGTTTCCGTCGGGGTCCAGGTGAAGTTGCCGCCCGCCGTGATCGCCGCACCGACGGGAGCACCGGCGCCGAGCGAGAACGTGAGCGTCTGGCCCGCGTCGGGATCCGTGGCAGTCGCCGTGAAGCTCAGAAGAGCCTGCTCGTTGACCGTCCTGTTCCCGATCGCGGCGAGCACAGGCGGATTGTTCGCGGCAGGCGAGACGGTGATCTGAATCGTCTCGCTGTCGTTCAGCGGAGGTGAGCCGCTGTCCGTGACAATGACCGTTACCGGGAACGTACCCGCCGACGAAGGCGTCCAGCTGAAGTTACCGGACGCCGCCCCGATCGTCGCCCCCGCCGGCGCACCCGCGCCGAGAGAGAACGTGAGGGTCTGAGCCGGGACATCCGCGTCCGTCGCGGTCGCCGTGAAGGTGATCGGGCTGCCGACCGTTCCGGACTTGTTGCCGATCGCATTGAGCGTCGGAGGCGTATTGGCCACAACCGCCGACCCCAGGCCGTCGACGTCGGTCCAGTCGGTACCGCCACCGGGACCGGTGAGCTTGTAGGTGTTGTCGAAGTCGTTACCGGAGCACTGCACGCCGAACGACGTGAAGTCGGCGCTGCCGGCCACGATGTCAACGATGTCGACCGCTGGAGTGCCGCCCGTGCCGGTGATCGTGATCGTCGCCAGCCGGTACGTGCCGGGTGGGAGGGCCGCCTGCTGCCCGAACCCGTTCTTGTACAGGTTGTTCCCAGCATTCACTTCACCGAAGGCGACCGCAAAGGTCGTCTGCCGGTTGATGAACCCACTGTAGGTGACGTTGCCACCCGTGGCGGCAAAGCTGACCACGTATGAGTTCATCGTCAGGTCGCCGTCCGCCTGGTTGCAGACGGCGGTGCTGCCATCTCGATTGAGGTTGGTCCTGAGCCACACGTCCACCGTGGTGGGCGTGCCGTTGGCGTTCATAACGTCCGCAGCGCTGTGAACCCCGTCTCCGTTGGAGTCGAGGTACATGTACTGGGCGTCCGCCACGCTCGCGAAACCAGCAATCGCGACGACCGCAAGAATCGTCGTGAAAAGCCGCTTCAGCATGATGTCGAACCTCCGATGAGCTTCAATAAGGAACCGATGGATCCCCGGGGCGGCCTCCGGAGCGAGGCCCTTCTCCCCCTACCCGCGCCCGAGACCTCCGGAACGCGGCCACCGCGCCACGAGACTGCGTCCTTCCGGACGGCGCGGCGGTACGGCTAGGTACGATTGCGACTCCCCTCGACAATCACCCCCTTCCGGCCAACTTTGGCGTTCGTGCTACCTGACCTCGTTGCTGCCGAATACCCGTTACTTGATCATCAGGAGCCGCTTGGAATCCCGGCCCCCCGGACTCTCCAGCCGGGCGAAGTAGACGCCGGAGGAGAGCTCCCGGCCCTCATCCGAACGCCCGTCCCACCGAACGCGGTAGACGCCGGCGGCGAGGGATTCCCTCACCACGGTGGCGACCGCTTTGCCCTGGACGTCATGGATTTGGACCAGCGCCGGTCCCGAGGACGGGACCGAGAACTCGATCGTGGTCGAAGGATTGAATGGATTCGGAAAGATCTTGGAGAGCGCGGCGCGCTCGTGACGAGGCACGCCGTTCACAGGCTCCACGCCCGTGATCGTGTAGACGTAATACACGCCGATGTTGTCGAAGTAGATGCCCTCGGTGAGGAAGCCCTGGCGGAGCACCGCCCCCTCCTGGGAAACCTGCTTCTCGTCGCGGAGGCGGAAGCCGAGGCGGATGTACTTGGTGCCGGGCTGGACGCCGGTCCGATTCGTGTTGTAGGGATCGAAGTTGATGAACGCGTTCTCCTGGCACTGGGGCGTGCCGCCGGAGAAGACGAGCGGGTTGAGCGCGTTCCTCCATGGCGTCCAGGAGACGAGATCGTTGCTCCCCTGGATCCAGAGCGACCAGTACATCCCATTCTCGGTGGGCAGGTCGACCCACTGGTCGAACTGGAGCCGCAAGGTCGAGACGCCTCCCCGGAAGACGCCCTCGAGGTCCATGTGGGGCGTCGTGAGCATGGCGTCGGTGAAGTCCGGCACGACTCCGGAGATCGCGCCCTGGAAGGGCACCCAGACGTTCGTGAAGAGGAAGAAGCAGTCCGCGGTGGGGGTCGTCTCCGGCCCGCCCTCGACGTGCCACCATGCCCCCGGATTGGCGGAGAACGCCGTCCACTGGGAGGGCCCCGACTCCATGTCGTCGAAGAACCTCACGTTGTTCCCGGACGCCGTGATCTTCACGTCGTCGATGCTCCAGCCGGTGAACGCGTCGGCGGAATCCGCCGTCGAGACGGTGAGATCCGAGCCGAAGAGGAACTGGAGCTGAACGGGCTGCGGCCGCGTGGTCCAGGAATTCGGGATGTTGATCGACACGTTCTGGCAGGAGGAGCCGAAGTTGCCCGAGTAGGACCCGAGCGTGTCCCACGCCGAGGCCGGATTCCCGTCGCGGATCATGACCCAGCCCCAGTCGTAGGCGTACTCCGACTGCATGCGGTGCTTGAAGGTCAGGGTGTTGCCCGAGGTTCCCGCCAGGTTGATCGGAACGTTGGTCTTGAGGATCTGGACCCAGTTGTTGTCGTAGCCGTCCCCGTTCGCGAAGCCGGTCGCCCCGCACCACCAGGCGTTCCCGACGCAGGAGTGGGCGCCCGAGACGATGTTCCAGCCCTTCGGCTGACCCTGACGCCAGTTGACGACGTTCCAGCCCGACGTGCTCCCCTCGATGTCGGAGTAGAAGACCCGATGCTTGATCGTGGTCTCGACCGCGCTGGGGGTGAAATCGGGCCGAGGACCGACGGAGAAGATGTCCTTCCAGTCCTTGGCGACGGTCTTCTCGAACGAGGCCCAGGAAGTCGACGGCGCGAGCGCCGCCAGAACGATCAGGGCGATCGCGGCGAATCCATGCTGCGTGCGGAGAGATCGTTGTACGCGGTACACCGGGGGGAACCTCGCTTCGGTTGTCAGTCCCTGAGTTGCGTGAGGTTTTGGTTCAGTCTCCCGACGGACTTCTAGCCCTGAAAAACGACAAAGCCGAAATCCTCCATCCGTGACGGAAGGAACATTTCAGCTTCGCGGGTTTCGACCGACAAGCCGTATGCGAAACGGGGAGATTTCGCCATAGCCTCGTTGAATGAATGGGGGTTTCAGCCCCTGAATCCGAGTGTTTGGTGCTTTGCCGAGGGGTTGGCAAAGCCCGGGAATTATACCAGGTGGAACCCATCACCGTCAACGCTGAATGAGGACCGGCCGACAAGGTCCCGCCCCCTCCGAACTCACATCATTTCAG
Organism: Candidatus Eisenbacteria bacterium; assembly: GCA_035712245.1. Classification (GTDB taxonomy): domain Bacteria; phylum Eisenbacteria; class RBG-16-71-46; order SZUA-252; family SZUA-252; genus WS-9. Next base: position 4,132 of record DASTBC010000131.1, on the reverse strand, counting down.
CAGGTTGACCGCCCTGCTGAGGTATTTCCCTCCTCCCTGAAGGCGAAGATAGTACGTGCCCGAAGCGACCGGGTGACCCTGGTCGTCGGCACCGTCCCATTCCACAACTCTCGGTCCCGCGGCCAGATAGTCGTCCACGAGGCTACGGACGAGCCTTCCCTGGATGTCGTAGACGCGGAGCGACACCTGGGCATCCCGCTCCATGCGGAAGGCGATCTTGGTCAGGGGATTGAATGGATTCGGGTAGTTTCTCAGGAGCTTGGAGAAGGTCGGCGCGGGGGTCGCCTCGACGGACGTGACCACCCCGATCCCCTCCTTGTAGAAGACGTCCTTGTTCCGGCCGCTGCTCGCGGGAAGGCGCCAGTCGGTCCAGGTGACATAGGACTTGCCGGTTCCGTCATGGGTGATGCCGGGGAACTGCTGGACCTGGTTCGTCGTGTCGGTGCCTGCCCCGACCAGAGACATCTCCGGCTGCCAGAGACCCCCCATTCGCTCGCGATAGAAGATGTCCTGATTGGCCGCCCCGTTCCGCTGGTCCGTCCAGACGACGTAGAGGTTGTCCATCGGGTCGGCGTCGATCTGGGCCTCCCGCTGGGTGTTGACCTGGGTCGTCAAGCGGACGTCGACGGGATCCCATCCGGTGCCCGGGACGTATTCCTTGTAATAGACCTCGTTGTTTCCGTCCCGGGTGTCCTGCCAGACCATGTGGACCTTTCCCGAGTAGCTCGCGATCAGGTTCGCCGCCGTGGAGACGCCGGTGCTGAAGACGAGCTGCTGCTCGGTCGTCCAGCCGGAGCCCGGAACGAAGCGCTTGGTCCAGATCTGGTTGACTCCGCCGACCCGGTTGTCGCTCCACACCACGTGCACCACTCCGTCCTTGGAGGCCGCGATCGAGGGAAGGGTGGCCTTGGGCGCGCCCGACACGAGAAGCTGCTCCGGACCCATCGTGCGTGTGAGCGCGTTATAGACCGCGACGTAGAGGTTGGTGTTCGTGCCCAGGTTCTCCCCCTTCGGATAGACGATCCACACGCGCGAGGAGTCGCCGCAGGCCGTGACCGGAGGATCGGCCACGTTGAGAGAGTCGTACGGGGACACCTGGATCTCGGGTCCGAAGCCTTCGCCGCCCCGGGACATGAAGGTGCGGAAGAAGATCGTGAACGACTTGGGGGGACCGGACAGGGGGATGGAGAAGAGTCTCGCATCCTGCCAGGCCAGGTAGAGGCGGCCGCTGTCGGCGACCGTCCCCGGATCGGTCTGACCCCAGTTCCTCGTCGCGATCGCTACGTTGCGCGACGGATTGTGCGCGTTCGTGACCCGCGTGATCGACGGGGAACCGAAGTTGAAGACGAACCGCCGGAAGAAGATCTCGAAGTTGTCGTCGTTCCCGGTCTTGTGGCGGTTGTCATGGAACGCGATGTAGAGATTGTTGCTGTCGTCCACCGCCGCGAACCGCTGCCCGGTCAATCCGGTCAACGTCTCGTTGACATCCCCGCCGGAGATATTGAAGTCCTGACCCCAAAAACCAGCGCCGGCCGCAGTCGAAGCGCCCGCGCAGAGCGCGAGCGCGACGAGCAGGGGGGAGAGCCGGAGCCGTAGGAGCATGGTGCTGCGCATGACGACCTCCCGAACGAAGCGTACGAAAGCTCGGATCGCGGAACCGTGGGATTGCGACCGGACCGAGTCCCTGGTCGCGGTGTGGAAGCCCGTCGCGCACGGACGACACCCTCGTGGCCGGCAGGGCCGCATGCTGGGCCCTCGGGAAGGCGGGGATGAGATCGGTGCGGCATCGGTGCATGAGATGCTACCAAGGCGCGGAGAGGGGAGACAACCCTCTCCCGGTAACTTCCTGTGTCGCTGACGGCTGACTCACCGGATCTGATTCAACGAGAACCGCTTACGACAAGGGCGGAGGGCCCGGTGTAGGCCCCCCGCCCCGCCGTTGTACCTTCGTGCTGCGACGAAGAACCTTCGTTACTTCGTGATCGCCAGCTTGAAGACCGAGGTCTCGCTCAGGACGCTGGTCCGCACGAAATAGACGCCCGACGGAACGTGACGGCCCGCATTGTCGATGCCGTTCCAGCGCACCTCGTGCGTGCCCGCCGTCGAGTGCTCGCCCTCCTTCAGCGTCCGGACGAGCCGGCCGTCGATGGAGTAGATCTTGAGAGTGACCGGACCGCTGATCCGCGTCGTGTAGGCGATCGAGGTCTCGGGATTGAAGGGGTTCGGGTAGGCCGAAGCCGTCACCGCACCGCCGCCGGCCTTGACCGTGATCGACTTGGTGCCCGCGAACGCCTGGTTCCCCGAGGTCGACACGATGTTGCCGGTGACCCGGATGTTGATCACGGTGTTGTTCGGAACGTTCCCGAGCAGCGCCGCAATGTCGGCCCGCGTGAAGAACACGTCGAGATCCGGAACCTGATCGAGGTCGAGGTCGCCGATCTTGGCGCCCTTCGTCTGCGCCGCGATCTCGCTGACCGAACCCGCGCCCGGATAGTCCGTCGACATACGGATCGAGCTGACGTCGACACTCGTGAGCGGATAGAGAGGCAGCTCGATTCCAACGAGCTCCTTGCCGCCGCCGTGCGTGCGGATCGTGGAACCGTTGTTCTTGAGCACGATCGAAGCGGCGACCTCGGTCGAGATGATCGCCGAAGCGACGTCCGACGCGCAGAGCTGAGGCCCGCCGTTGTCGCAAACCTCGAGCGACACGAGGAACGTGCCGGGGATCCCGTACGCGTGGGCGGCCGTCGCGCCCGAAGCCGACGAGCCGTCACCGAAGTCCCAGCTGTAGCTGAGGGTCTGGCCCGCATCCGGATCGCTGGAGCCGGTGCCGTCGAAGTTGATCTGCTGGCCGACGATTGCGCTGTACGGACCGCCAGCGTCCGCCACCGGAGGACGGTTGCCAACGGTCACGTCGATGGTGATCGTCTCGGAATCGCTGAGGAGGCCGTCCGACGCCGTGAAGGTCACGGTGTGGGGGCCGCCGTCCGCGTCCGTAGGCGTCCAGGAGAACTGGCCGGTGCCGGCGTTGAACGTGGCGCCCGGAGGCAGCCCGGGGCCCATGGTGAGGGTGACGATGTCGTCGTTCGTGTCATCCGCGTCCGAGGCCGTGACCGTGAAGCTGAGATTCACGAAGGCCGTCGCGACCTGATCGCCGATGGGATCGAGCGTCGGAGCCGCGTTGCCCTGGCCGCTGAGCGAGATGACGAGGTTGCCGTTCGAGGCGTTGCTCTCGATCGTGAGCGTGCCGCTGTGCGTGTTGCCGTCCGTCGGGTTGAAGAAGATGTCCTGATTCGCCGAGGCGCCGGGCGAGAGGCTCAGAATCATGCCTCCACCGGTCGTGAACGACGGATCGCTGTAGTTGTTCGCCGAGATGATCAGCGTCTCATCGCCCGTGTTCGAGATCGTGATCGGGAGAGTGGCCGAATTCCCGACGTTCACTACTCCGAAGTTGAGCGACAGCGGGTTCACCGTGATGATCGGGCCGCTGACGGCAGTCGCATGGACGGCCGCGCTCGAGGCCAGCATCTCCGACAGGTCCTGCCCCTGACCGGCGGCCAGAGCATAGCCCGGCGCGAAGGCGAGGGTCAAAAGCCCGAGGAGAGCGACTTTTAGAAAAGCTCGGTTGCGCATTGCTTGTCCTCCCTCATTCGAAACTCACAGCAGAGAAGCGTCCGATGAAATTCGAGCTTTAGCCCAGCAAGCGACGACCGGATGCTCACCTCCTCTCGATCTCGTTCCGTTTTGGTCGTTACTCATCCTCAAATCGTTGGTCACTCAGAACCGGTACGGCCCGCGATGGTCTCGCGCAACGCCACGGCGCGGGCCGAGCCGGGATTGCGCGTCAAAGCCTCTTCCACGAGACGCGCGGCTTCCGCGCGATCACGATCTCGAAGTGCGAGCGTCGCCAGATTCAGGAGCGGATCCACGAAGTCACGACGTCCCTCGCCGGCGCGGCGGAACGCCGTCTCGGCGCCCGACCGGTCGCCCGTGGCGAGGAGCGCGACGCCGAGGTCGTTCTGAATCTCCGCGTAGTGCGGGTTCTGCTCGAGCGCGGCTCCGAGCTCGCGAAGGGCGCGCTGCGTCCCTTCCGATCCGAACGCGTTCGCGTTCGCGAGATAGAGCCGGGCGA
>DASTBC010000130.1 GCA_035712245.1 Candidatus Eisenbacteria bacterium | reverse complement strand
CGGCTCACGCGCGATCAGGATCTGGCGGACGTGAGCCCCGTCGCGCTCGACCAGCTCCTCGCCTCCGTCGGGAGCCTGGGCCGCGCCCTCGAGGCCGCGATCGACGCCGCCGAGGAGGACGGCGGGAGCGCGCTCCGAGCCGGAGCGGTCGACGCGGTGGACGAGGTGAAGGCGAGGCTCGCCGCGTGGACGGATGTCGAGCGCGCGCTGCGAGCCGTGTCGAAGCTCGAGGATCGCGGGGTCGCGTTCTACGTGGACCGGGACGAGCGTCGGTCCCCGCGCTGGAATCGCCGCCCCATCCGCGTCGGCGCGGAGCTCAAGACCGCGCTCTTCGCGTCGAGCGAGCGGACGCTGCTCACGTCGGCCACGCTCACGCCCGGGGACGACTTCGCGCCGTTCTGCGACTCGCTCGGCCTGGATCCCGAGGAAGTCGAGACGGCGCGGCTCCCGAGCCCGTTCCCGCTCGAGCGGCAGGTGCGCAGCGCGGTGCTCGACGGCCCCGAGCCGGCGAGCCCGGAGTTCGTCGCGCAGCTCGCGTCGCTCGTCGCATCGATCGCGATCTCCACGCGGCGGAATCTCCTCGTCCTCCTCACGTCGTACGCCATGCTGGAGCAGCTCGCGAAGCGGCTGCGCGGCCCTCTCGCCGAGGCGGACGTGCCCCTGATCCGGCAGGCGCCGGGAGAGGCGGCGGCGCCGCTCGCGCGCGAGTTCCGCGAGTCCGAGGGGGCGGTTCTCCTCGGCACCGCGTCGTTCTGGGAAGGCGTCGACTTCCCGGGCGCGGCGCTCGAGGTGCTCGTGATCGCGCGGCTTCCGTTCCCGGTTCCCACGGACCCGCTCGTGGCGGCGCGCTGCGAGCTGATCGAAACCGAAGGCGGAGACTCGTTCCGCGATCTCATGCTCCCCGACGCGCTCCTCCGATTTCGCCAGGGCGTGGGAAGGCTCATTCGCACCGCGGAAGACCGCGGCGCCATCGTGATCGTGGATCCGCGGATCGCGCGCGCGGGGTACGGGAGCCGCTTTCTCGCGACCCTGCCGGGCCCGCCCTTCCTCGACCGCTCGCCCGAGCGCGTGGCGGCCGCGGTTCGCGACTGGTTCACGCGTGAGGAAGCCACGGGAGAGGAGGCCGCGTGTCCCGCGTGAAGAACGGCGCGGACACGAAGGCCGGCGCTCCGGCGGCCACCGGCGCGGCCGTCCGGCTCGGCGGCGAGTCCCTGACGCTCGAGGACATCCGCTCGATCGCGGCGGGCGGGACCGCGACGCTCGCGGATGGCGTGGCCGCGAGGGTCCGCCCCTCGCGCGAGCTCATCGAGCGCGCGGCCCGCGGAGACGCTCCCGTGTACGGCGTGAACACGGGATTCGGCGCGCTCAAGTCGGTGCGGATCTCCGCGGAGGACGTGGACAAGCTCCAGGTCAATCTCGTGCGGAGCCACGCCGCGGGCGCCGGGCCCGAGCTCGAGCCCGGGGCCGTGAGGCTCATGCTCGCGCTTCGCGCGCACTCGCTCGCCCAGGGCGCGAGCGGCGTCCGCGAGGAGCTGCTCCGCCATCTCGTCGCGATGCTCGAGCGGGATCTCCTGCCCGTGATCCCGAGCAAGGGTTCACTCGGCGCGAGCGGCGATCTGATCCCGCTCGCCCATCTCGCGCTCGCCGTGATCGGCGAAGGGGAGATCCGCCGCGCGGGTCGCGCGGCCCCCGCCGCGGAGCACTACCGCGGGGCGGGGCTTCCGCCGTTCCGCCTCACCACGAAGGAAGGGCTCGCGCTCATCAACGGCACCCAGGCCGCCACGGCGGTCGGGCTGCTCGCGATTCTCGAGTCGCTCGAGGTCCTGCGCGCCGCGCACGCCGCCTGCGCGCTCTCGGTCGAAGCGATCCGGGGCTCCGCGCGTCCGTTCGACGCGCGCGTCCAGGCCGTGCGGCCGCACGAGGGGCAGATCGAGTCCGCCGCGGCGATCCGCGCGCTCCTCGAGGGGAGCGGGATCCTCGCGTCGCACGAGGGATGCGGAAAGGTCCAGGACCCGTATTCCTTCCGCTGCGCGCCCCAGGTTCTCGGCGCCTCGATCGAGGCGGTGCGCTACGCGCGGCGCGCGCTCCTCACCGAGGTGAACAGCGTGACCGACAACCCGCTCTGCTTCGCCGACTCCGGCGAGGTGGTTTCGGCGGGGAACTTCCACGGCCAGCCGGTCGCGATGGCGCTCGACTTCCTCGCGATCGGGATGGCCGAGGTCGGATCGATCGCGGAGCGGCGGACGTTCCTCCTCCTCGACTCGGAGAAGAGCGGGCTCCCGCCGTTCCTCTGCAAGGGAGCGGGGCTCGGCTCGGGGCTCATGATGGTGCAGTACCTCCAGGCCGCGCTCGTTTCGGAGAACCGCATGCTCGCGCACCCGGCGTGCACCGACACCGTGCCGACGTCGGCGGGGCAGGAGGACCACGTGAGCATGGCCATGCACGCGGCCGTGAAGGCGCTCGCGCTCGTCCGGAACGTGCGCCGGATCGTGGCCGCGGAGCTCCTGTGCGCGGCACAGGGGCTCGAGTTCCTCCGTCCGCTCCGCTCGAGCGAGCGGCTGGAGGCGCTCCACCGCGGCGTGCGGGAACGCGTGCCCGAGCTGACCGAGGACCGCCGGCAGGACGTCGATCTCGCCGCGCTGGACCAGTGGATCGAGACGGGAGGCGCCGCGGGCGCCGCCCGCGCGACGGAGTTTTGACGGGGCGCGCCGCGCCCGATCGGAGCCGATCATGGAACGCAGCGTGACCGAAGCACCCACCCCGAGTCTCCGCGGCGAGCCGCCCGCGGAGCCCGTGCGCGCGCCGCGCGGCCCCAACCGCTCGTGCCGCGGCTGGCACCAGGAGGCCGCGCTCCGGATGCTGATGAACAATCTGGATCCGGAAGTGGCGGAGAAGCCGCAAGACCTCGTCGTGTACGGCGGCACCGGACGAGCCGCGCGCTCCTGGCCCGCGTTCCACGCCATCGTTCGCTCGCTCCGAGAGCTGAACGACGACGAGACGCTCCTCGTGCAGTCCGGGAAACCCGTTGCGGTCGCGAAGACGCATCCCGAGGCGCCGCGCGTCCTGATCGCGAACTCGCTCCTCGTTCCCGCGTGGGCGACCTGGGACGAGTTTCGCGCGCTCGAGGCGAAGGGACTCACGATGTACGGCCAGATGACCGCCGGGTCGTGGATCTACATCGGCACGCAGGGAATCCTCCAGGGGACGTACGAGACGTTCGCCGCGGCCGCGCGGCGGTTCGGCGGCGAGTCGCTCCGCGGACGGTGGACGCTCACGGCCGGGCTGGGCGGGATGGGAGGCGCGCAGCCCCTCGCGGTCACGATGAACGAGGGCGTGTGCCTCGCGGTCGAGGTGGATCCGGCGCGCGTGAAGCGGCGGCTCGAGACGCGATACCTCGACAAGGCGACGTCGTCGCTCGACGAGGCGATGCGATGGGCGGAAGAGGCGGTGAAGAAGGGAACGCCGCTCTCGATCGGGCTCGTCGGGAACGCGGCCGAGATCCTGCCCGAGCTCGCGCGCCGCGGCGCGCGTCCGGATCTCGTCACCGATCAGACGTCCGCGCACGACGAGCTGAACGGATACGTTCCCTCGGGAATGCCGCTCGAGGAAGCGCTCCGGCTCCGGGTGGGCGACCCCAAGGGATACGTCGCCCGCGCGCTCGAGTCCATGGCGGCGCACGTGCGCGCGATGCGCGCCTTCCAGGACCAGGGCTCCCTCACCTTCGACTACGGGAACAACATCCGCGGCCAGGCGCGCCGCGCCGGCGTGGAGGACGCGTTCCGGATCCCGGGGTTCGTCCCCGAGTTCATCCGCCCGCTCTTCTGCGAGGGCAAGGGTCCCTTCCGGTGGGTCGCGCTGTCCGGAAATCCCGCCGACATCGCGGCGACCGACCGCGCGGTGCTCGAGCTCTTCCCGGAGAACGAGGCCCTGCGGCGCTGGATCCGGCTCGCGGGCGAGCGCGTGGCGTTTCAGGGCCTCCCGGCGCGGATCTGCTGGCTCGGCATGGGCGAGCGCGAGCGCTTCGGCGAGGCGCTCCACCGCCTCGTCGAGCGGGGCGAGGTGGAGGCGCCGATCGTCATCGGACGCGATCATCTCGACTGCGGTTCGGTGGCGTCTCCGTATCGCGAGACCGAGGCGATGAAGGACGGCAGCGACGCCATCGCGGACTGGCCGATCCTGAACGCGCTCCTGAACGCGGTGTCGGGCGCCTCGTGGGTGTCGGTCCATCACGGGGGCGGCGTCGGCATCGGGAACTCGATCCACGCGGGCGTCGTGATGGTCGCGGACGGAACGCCGTCCGGGCTCGCGCGCCTGAAGCGGGTCCTCACGAACGATCCCGCGACCGGCGTCTGGCGCCACGTGGACGCGGGCTATCCCGAAGCGGTCGCGGCCGCCAAGCGGCATCACCTGCGAGTGCCCACGCAGCCGTGATCTCCCGTCGCGCGCGTGGGGCGCGCCCATGACGCTGGATCTCCTCGTTCACTCGGCGGCGCAGCTCCTCACCGCCCCGCCCGGCACGGAGCCGCTCGTCGGTCCCGAGCTGGACCGTCCGTGGATCCTCGAAGATGCGGCGGTCGCGTGCGCGGACGGGAAGATCGTCGCGGTGGGGACGACTCAGGACGTGCTCGGGCGGTATCCCGAGCGCGACGCGGCGCTCGTGATCGACGGGGCGGGACTCCTCGTGGCACCGGGGTTCGTGGACTGCCACACGCACCTTCCGTTCGCCGGCACGCGCGAGATGGAGTTCGACGCGCGCGCGCGCGGAGAGTCCTACGAGGCGATCGCGGCCCGCGGGGGAGGGATCCGCTCGAGCGTCGCGATGCTCCGCGCGGCCTCCGAGGAGGATCTCGCGGACGTGGTCCGGGACCGGATCCAGGACCTCCTCGCCGAGGGGACGACCACGGTGGAGGCGAAGAGCGGCTACGGGCTCTCGCCGGAGGACGAGCGGAAGCAGCTCCGCGCGCTCCGGCTCGCGGCGGAAGGGCAGCCGATCACCGTCGTCCCGACGTTCCTCGGCGCGCACGAGGTGCCCGACGAGTACCGATCCGACCGCGCCGCGTACATCGAGATCCTGGTCGAGGAGATGATTCCCGCCGTGGCGGCGGAATCGCTCGCGCGGTTCTGCGATGTCTTCTGCGACCGGGGCGTCTACACGGTGGACGAGGCGCGAAGGATCCTGCTCGCCGGGGCGGCGCACGGGCTCCGGCCGAAGCTCCACGCGGACGAGCTGGCCGACGTGGGCGCGGCGGCGCTCGCGGCCGAGGTCCGTGCCGTCTCGGCCGACCATCTCCTCCATGCCTGCGACCAGGGGCTCGAGGCGATGCGGCGCGCGGGGACGATCGCGGTGCTCCTTCCGGGAACGGCGTTCACGCTCGGGCTTCCCTATGCCCGCGCCCGTGACATGATCCGGATGGGCCTCGCGGTGGCGCTCGCGACCGACTGGAATCCCGGGAGCACGATGTCCTCGTCCATGCCGCTCGCCCTCACGCTCGCCGTCACGCAGATGCGCCTGACGCCCGCGGAGGCCTGGATGGCGGCCACCGCGAATGCGGCCTGCGCGATCGGGGAGGGGGCGCGCGCTGGCCGGATCCAGCCAGGATTCGACGCCGATTTCACCGTGTTCGGCACCCCGGACCACCGGCACGTTCCGTACCACTACGGTTTCAACCACGCCCTCCTGACGGTCGTCGGAGGCCGCGTGGCGCAGGATCGCGGCGAGCTTGGTGTGTGTGGTTAACGAAACCTCGTAATTCGATGACAATAGGCTTTGTACGAGGGGCGGGCTTTGCCATGCGCGCCCCGTTCCCCGTGCCCTGGAGAGCCCATGAGCGACCTCGTCGAGTGTGTTCCCAACTTCAGCGAAGGCCGAAATAAATCTGTAGTTCAGGCCCTGGCTGCCGAAATTTCGCGTGATCGGTCGATCCGTTTGCTCGATCAGGAGATGAATGCCGATCACAACCGCTGCGTGATCACGTTCGTGGGGGAGGCCGAGGCCGTTCTGGAGGCCGCCCTGCGGGGTGTTCGAAAGGCGACCGAGTTGATCGACATGCGGCAGCACCGGGGAGAGCATCCGCGAATGGGCGCGACCGACGTGCTGCCCTTCGTGCCGGTGGGCTCGTCGAGCCTCGAGCGGTGCGTGGACCTGGCCCGGAGGGCCGGCGAGCGGATCGGAACCGAGCTCGGAATCCCGGTCTACCTGTACGAGGCCGCGGCGACGCGGCCCTCGAGGCAGAACCTGGCGGACGTGCGACGAGGCGAGTTCGAAGGGATCGCCGCGACGATCGCGACCGATCCGGACCGGGCTCCCGATTTCGGGCCGCGCGCGGTGCATCCGAACGCGGGCGCGATCGCGGTCGGGGCGCGGCTGCCCCTGCTCGCGTTCAACGTGAATCTGGGGACTCGCGACGTGGAGGTGGCGAAGAAGATCGCGAAGGCGATCCGCTTCCAGTCGGGCGGGCTCCGGTACGTGAAGGCGCTCGGGTTCGAGCTGACCGAGCGGGGCATCGTTCAGGTGTCGATGAATCTGGTCAACACGTGGGGCACTCCGGTGCACCGCGTGTTCGCGCTCATCAAGGACGAGGCCGAGCGCCATGGCGTTCCGATCGTGGGAAGCGAGGTGGTGGGCCTGATCGTCCAGGACGCGCTCCTGGACGTGGCGGAGCACGCCCTGCGCCTCGAGAATTTCTCGCGGGAGCAGGTCCTCGAGAACCGTCTGGCGATGAAGCTCGGAGCCTCGGAGCAGACGCTCCCGGAAGTGCTCGACTCGGTCGCGTCGGCCGAGCCGACGCCGGGAGGCGGGTCCGTCTCCGCGCTCGCGGGCGCCCTGGCGGGCGCCCTGGGCTCCATGGTGGCGCGGCTCACCATCGGGAAGAAGCGATACGCCGAGCACGAGGATCGGATGCGCGAGCTGGAGCGCGATACGGAGGCGCTTCGCCGCGACCTGCTCGATCTGGTGCAGGAGGACGCGCGCGCGTTTCAGGCCGTGATCGCGGCGCGCCGCCTGTCGCAGCGGACGCCGGAGGAGATCGCGACGCGCGAGGCGGCCATGCGCGAGGCCGCGCGCGGCGCGGCGCTCGTCCCGCTCCGCACGGCCGAGACCTGCGTGCAGGTGCTGGAGCGCCTCGTGCCGGTCGCGACGTACGGGAACGAGAACGCGGCGAGCGACGCGGGAGTCGCCGCGTGGCTCGCGCGCGCAGGCGTGGAGGGGGCCGTGTGGAACGTGACCATCAATCTGCCCGAGCTTCCGGAAGGGGAGCGTGAGGATCTCGCGCGTCGCGCCCGGGCCTCTTCGGATCGCGCGGAGGATCTCCACCGCGCGTGCCTGGAGCAGGTCCGGCGCCGTCTCCATTCGGACACGGACGTCGGCATGACCGCAGGGGAGCGCTGAGGGAGACGCGTGGACCGTAGCCTCGCCATCAGGAAGCGCGCACAGCAGCTCGTGCAGAAGGGGCAAGTCGACGCGGCCCTGGCCGAGTTCGAGAAGCTCTTCGACTCGGGCGAGAAGGACCCCTACGACTTCATCCTGGTGGCGGACCTGCTCGCCAAGCGAGGCGCGATGCAGGAAGCGGTGCGCCGCTACCGCCAGGCCATGCAGGAGTACGGCAAGGCCGAGCTCTTCAAGAACGCGATCGCCGTCTGCAAGAAGATCCTCCGGATCTCGAAGGAGGATCTCGCGATCCACCGCTCCCTGGGAGAGCTCTATTCCAAGGAAGGGCTCTACGGGGACGCCCAGATCCACTACCTCGAGTTCGCCGAGGGATCGATCCGGCGCCACGAGTACGACGCCGCGCTCGACGTCGTCGAGCAGGTCCTGAAGCTCTCCCCGGACAACGACGACCTCTCGGAGAAGTACGTCGGGCTCGCGCAGCGCGCGGAGAAGCCGGAGCGCGGCGGGCGCGAGCTCCTGCGTCGCGCCGAGCGGATGGAGCAGCGGGGGCAGAGCGCGGAGGCCGCGCAGCTGCGGGAGCGCGCGTCGGCGCTCGCTCCTGGAATCCTGAACGAGAACGGCGCGTCGGCATCCGTCGGCACGGGATTCGAGGATCCGCTCTCCCCGTCGTCCCATTCGGCCGGCTACGCCGCGCCGCCGAGCGTGTTCGAGCCCTCGGCGCGGAGCATGGCCGAGGCGCTTTCCCCTCCGGCCGAGATCCCCGCACCGCCCCCGAACGAGCTCCGGCTCGACACGGGGGGCTCGAAGTTCGAGACGGCGAGGCCGTTCGAGGAGATCGCGGCGGCGCCGCCGCTCGCGACGTCCCGCCCGGCCGAGACCGGTCCCGTGCGCCACGAGGATCTCGCGGCCGAGTACCTCCGCTCCGGCCAGGTCGACGCGGCGAGCGAGGAGTTCTGGAAGGGCGCCGAGCTCGCCTTCTTCCGCGGCGACCTGAGCCGCGCCCGGGCGCTCCTCGAGGCGCTGCTCAAGCTCTCCCCGCTGCACGAGGCCGCGCTCCGGCGCCTCGTCGACCTCACGGTGCAGACCGAGGACCGGCCCGGGGAGGCGGAGGCGCGCTACAACCTCGCCGAGATCTACCTGGGACAGGAGGAGTGGGCGCTCGCGCGCGCCGAGTACATGCGCGTGCTCGAGCTGGACTCCTCGAACGATCGTGCCCGCATGCGCGTGGCGCGCCTCGACGCCATGAACGGCGAGATCTCGGGAACCCCGGCCGACATCACGGGAACGGTGGACCTCGACTCGCTCCCGAGCCAGCGCCCGTCGGCGTCCGTGCGCGTGCGCGACGACCAGCCCTCGAGCGTGGACAGCCTCGTCGATCTCGAGGAGATCATCGACGAGTTCAAGGCGGGCGTGAGCAACACGATCTCGGGAGAGGACCACGAGAGCCACTATGATCTCGGCATGGCGTACATGGAGATGGGCCTCTACGACGAGGCGATCCAGGAGTTCCAGGTCGCGTCGAAGGGCCCCATCGAGCTCAAGTGCCTGGAGATGATCGCGCTCTGCTATCTCGAGAAGAACGAGCCCGCGACCGCCGCGCGCGAGCTGACGCGCGCGCTCGAGATTCCCGGACACGGGCCGGACGAGACGATCAGTATCCGGTACAATCTCGGCATGGCCTTCGAGCGTCTCGGAAACCTGGACCGGGCTCTACAGCACTTCGAGGAGGTCTACCTCCTCAATGTGGACTTCTTCAAGGTCGCCACCAAGGTACGGGAGCTCAAGCAGCGGATCGCGGCCGGCCGGGATGCCTGAGAGGGGAGTCCGCATGGCCGCCTCCACGATCGACCTCCACCTCCACTCCACCGCGTCCGACGGCTCCCTGGCTCCCGCGCAGGTCGTGGGGATCGCCGAGAAGAACGGCGTCCGCGTCATGGCCCTCACGGATCACGACTCCCTGGAAGGAATTCCCGAGGCCGAGGAACGCGCGCGCGCGGCGGGGATCCGGATCATCCCCGGCGTCGAGCTCTCCGTCACCGAGGAGGGGATGGACGTGCACCTCCTCGCGTACGGATTCGACCCGGCGGACGCCGGGCTCCGGACCGCGATCGCGCGCTACCGCGACTCGCGGCACGAGCGTGCCCGCAAGATCCTCGCCAGGCTGAAGGGCCTCGGGATCCGCATCCCGATCGAGGAGGTCGAGGAAATCGCCGGAGGCGGCGCCCTGGGACGGCCGCACGTGGCGGAGGCGCTCATGGTGGGCGGCTACGTGGAGACTTTTCACGAGGCGTTCCAGCGGTACCTCGGCCACCACGCGCCGGCGTACGTCGCGAAGCAGACCGTCGCGCTCGAGGAAGCCCTCGAGGTGGTGCGCGAGGCCGGCGGCATCACCGCGCTCGCCCATCCCGCGACGCTGAACCGAGATCAGTGGATCGCCGGCTGGGCCCGCCGCGGGCTCGACGGCATCGAGGTCTGGCACTCGAAGCACCAGCCCCACGACATCGAGCGCTACCGCAAGATCGCCGGGACCTACAACCTGTTGATGACCGGTGGCTCCGACTTCCACGGCGAGCGCACTCCCGATCTCAGCGTCGGCAGCGTTGCGGTTCCGGAGAGCATGCTGGCGCCGCTCGACGAGGCGCTGCGAGCCCGTGCCGGGGCGCGCGCGTCGAGATAGCTCCTCGTCCCACGAAGGACGTGCTCCGCCCCCCGCAGCCGAAGTCCCTCACGACCCTGCTACGTGGATTCGGACCAGAGTCGCTTCCACGTGATGGTTCCGGTCGAATCGACGGCGTACTCGAGCAGCATGTACCCGCCCGCATGACCGTCGCTGAACTGGGCGAACACGTACGGCCGGTGGAGAAGCACGATGTGCTCGCCGGGGACGAAGATCATGGTCCCCCCGAGAACGGCGGGATCCGGAATCAGCTCGGGGTGGGCTTTCAGTGAATCGCGCAGCTGGAGCACGGGGTCGGTGAGCCCTTCGGCGCGCAGCTGCGCCAGCTCGACCTCATCGAGCAGAACCGAGTGGCTCAGCGCCCAATGTCGAACCGACCGCTGCCACTGGCGCGATTGGAGCTGCGCGGTCGTCGCCACCCACTGCCAGTAGACGGAATCCGGGGCCGTTCCCTCGGGCGGCGCCGGGAAACGAACCGACGTGCCGAGGGAGTCCATGACGAACCGCGTCCACTCGACCGTCTCGGCCCGGCGGCGCTCCGCCGTCTGCCACCGCACCGCCAGGACTCCGGCGGCTGCGAGGGTCAGAATCAACGTTCCGAACAGGAATCGCTTCACGGTCCCCTCCCGACCCAGCATCGGCCAATCGAAACAGGCCCTTGAGCCCGGGAGATGGTCACGGAGCTCGAGACCGGAGTCCGGAAGCGAATCGCCGGGACTCCTCCGACAGCGCCGAGTTGCCAATGGCTCGTTCGTCTGCTACTGTCACGACCTCTCCCACGCCCATGCGTACCGTCGTCCGAAGCGCCGTTCTCATCGCCTTCTCGGTCGCGTGCGGTTACGCGAAGCTGCTCCTCTTCCCCTATCTCTTCTTCGTGGAGCTGTTCACCGTGGCCGTGTTCCTGTCGGGGATCCTGGTCGGGCCGATGTGGGGCGCGTGGGTGGGGGCCGTGGCCCGGCTCGCGTTCAGCCTCGCGAATCCGTACGGTCCTCCGCATCCATGGGTGCTCGCGGCGCAGATTCTCGGAGCGGCGTGGATCGGCGCGGTGGGAGGGCTGGCGGGGAAGTGGCTTCTCGATCGGGGTGTGCGACCGGATGAGCCGCCTGGGATGCCCGCGCCGCGCAGGGGCACCCGCCTCCGCATCCGCACCCTGATCCTGCTCACGTCCGCGCTCCTCTGCACGCTGGTGTACGATCTCGTGACGAACGTGGCTCAGGGAATCGTGTTCGGCTCCATCCCCGCGGCGCTCGCGCTGGCGGTCGTGCCCTCGATCCAGCATCTCGCGTCCAACCTGGCCATCTTCGCCGTGATCGGATCCCTCGCGGTTCCGTGGCTCGACCGCCATCCCGCGCTCTCGCCTCATGCGGCCTGATCGTTTCGCGCTCGTCCTCCTCGCCGCCGCATTCCTGAGCACGGCAGCGGCCGTCGGCGCCCAACCCGGCGCTCCAGGGGATACGACGAGGGCGGAACCGACGAGCCCCGCGGCTCGCGCCGACACGGCGCGCGCCGCGATGCCGGCGGACACGGTCCGCGCTCCCGCGGCCGATGACACGACCGGACTCGGCGCCGGGGCCGACACGCTCCGCGGTGCGGTCGCCGTGGCGGACACCACGCGCGCGGTCCGCCGCGCGCCTCCCGTGCCGCTTCCCTCGGAAGCCATCTCGCTCGACGACGAGCGAACGCGGGGGGCTCTCTCGCTCGCTCAGACGCTGCGCGCGCTACGGCCGGTCCTCTCGCGCCCGCTCCCGCTCGTGGGTCCCGAGGTCGGCCCGACCTCCGTCCCGGACGCGGGCTCGCGGTTCCGCACCGCTCCGCCCGGGTGGAAGCCGCTCTCGGCGACGGACCGTCCGATGGTCACGGCGCCGGTCTACGGAATCGGCCCCGTCGATCTTGGAACCACGATCGACGCGTCGCGCGCGGAAGAGGAGGAGATCTTCGACTTCATTTCCCTCGGGGCCGAGCTCGAGCCCGAGTCCTACGGGCGCGCCGGAGAGCTCCTGGCACAGCCGGGAGCGGTGCTCTCGTTCGAGCGCGTGATGCCGGGCTCGCCCGACCGGCTCCGCACCCCTCGAAGCGCGCTCTATTACGGGAACGGACGCTCCGGGGAGCTGGACGCGGGCGCGCGATTCCTCTCCTCCTCGCTCGGATGGGGAATCGGAGCGTCGCACACGCGACACGAGGCGGACGGGACCGATCCGCTCCACCGCTCGCGCACGTCACGGTACGCGCTCGCGTCGGGTCTTCCGCGCGCGCTGGGGCATCACCTCTGGTTCGACGGCGTGGTCTTCGACTGGACGATCGAGGACCAGGTGCCGGGCGTCGATGACCTGAGCAACCCGATCCTCTTCACGAGCCGGTCCGAGTTCCAGGACCGCATCGTCCGGCTTCACGGTCGCACCTCGGCCGGGTCCTGGTCGAGCGGGTGGACCGCCGGGGCCGCGGACATCCGGCGAACCGAGGTCGATGACGCGGACCCGTTGGGAGACCAGCGCCACCACCGGGAGCGCTGGAAGCTCCCGGAGACCTTCCTCGAATGGACCGGCCGCGCGGGAACCGACTCCTCCACCTGGTCCGCGCGCGCCGAGGCGTCGGCACGCACGCGCCGCATCGAGTACCGCGTGGGGGACACCCCCGAAATCGACGTGCAACGGAAGGAGGCGCGCCTCTCCCTCGGGATCGCGCGCGCTCTGAGACGGGGCGCCGGTCTCGAAGCCGCGGTCGCCGGCGACTGGCGCGAGGCCGCGCCCGCGCTCGTCGACGGGCGGCTTTCCTTCTGGACCGGGAACTCGCGGACGCGGCTTCGGATCGACGCCGAGCGCGCGTACGAGCGCCCGACGTGGATCGATCTCCTCACCCCGATCGCCGTCATCGACTCGGGGATCCCGAACCGGGCGAACCGCATCCGGATCACGCGCGGCGGCGATCCCTCGCTCCCGGCGCGGAGCCTCACGGGGTTGCTCGGTCGCGTGAGCCACGACTTCTCGCGCCGCGTGTCGGCAACGCTCGAGGGATCCGCGCGCCGGGTGGAAGACGACTTCGGATGGTCCCTGACGAGCACGCGGACGCCGATCCTGAGCGGCGGCGACACGCTGCACGTCGACACGCGCGCGGTCTCGCGCGGCGACGGATGGGTGTCCTACGGCGGCGCCTCGCTCCGCGCTCACGCGGGAGCGTTCCGGCTCGAGGGAGCGGGCTGGATCCGCGGGGGATCCGAGGGGCTCTCCCCTCAGGCGGGATCTCCGCCTCGGTTCGCCGCCGACGTGGCGGGAGAGACGCGCGTCGTGCTCTTCCAGGGCGACCTGCCCCTGATCGCCCGCGTCGAGGCGCACGGAGAGGGTCCGCGCACGGGCGACTCTCCGGAGCCCGGATGGGTCACGGTCGATGCGATGCTCCGCGCGGATTTCGGGGCCGCCGCCGTACTCACCGAGTTCACGAACGTCTTCGACCGCGTGGTCCCGAGCGGCGTGACCGACCTGAGCACGGGACGCGCGATTCCCATGCCGGGATTCAGCATCCGGCTCGGCATCATGTGGTACCTGCTGGACTGACCGGATGTGGGGGAGGGAGATGCGCGCGGCGCTCGCCTTCGTGCTCGTCTCCCTTCTCGTCGGGTCCGGCGTTCGGGATTGGAGACGCTCCCACGAGGTCCGGTTCGCGGATCTGGTGCGCGAGCTGGAGACGGGGGAGCGGTCTCGAGAGAGCCGGGCCGCCGCGGATCCCGGATCCCGCGACGCCGGAGCGATCGCGAAGGACCGAGCGGGCGTCTCCGGCGCGCCGCGCGAGGAGACCGCGGCTTCGTCGTCCTCGCGTCGGGCCTCCGAGCCCGCGCTCCGGCCGCATGGGATCGACCTGAACCGCGCCTCCGCCGCGGAGCTCGAGAGGCTGCCGGGAATCGGTCCGTCGCTCGCCGCCAAGATCGTGGCCGAGCGTGACCGGAACGGTCCCTTCGGCGGAGCGGACGCGCTCCTCCGGGTCCCCGGGATCGGCCCGCGCAAGCTGGAGCGCATCCGCCCCTACCTGGCGAAACCCCGCGCCCCGGCCGATTCCGGCTCGCCGATCGCAAACTGAGCGTCGCATTCCGCACGATTCCCGGCCGGCCGCACGATCGCCTTCGGCGCGCTTCAACGGCGCCCTCGAAGTAAGCCCCGCGTTCCTTCCGGTTTAGCCGCGCCCGTCTCGAAGCGCGCTTCGCATGGCACCCCTCTTGCGAATCGACGCTCCGCCATGCCTGCGCGCCCTGCGCGGGACCCGCCGGTTTCCGAATCGAACACATCGAGGGATCCAGAGTGCAGCCGGAGAACGTCGGCCTCAAGCTGCTGGAAGCACATCTCATCACGCCCGAGGCGCTCCAGAAGGCCCAGCTGCAGGTCAAGACCGGCGGCGGGAACCTGACCGGCGCGCTCCTCAAGATCGGCGCCATCTCCGAAGAAGACCTCGCCAAGTTCCTCTCCGAGCTCTACGGAGTACCCTCGGTCGACCTCGGCAGCTACACCCCCGACCCTTCGGTCGTGAAGCTCCTTCCCGGCGACGTCGCGAGCAAGTTCCAGGCGGTTCCGATCTCCCGCACCGGGCGCCGTCTGACCGTCGCGATGGCGAACCCGTCCAACATCTTCGCGATCGACGACATCAAGTTCATCACCGGCTACGAGGTGCAGCCGGTCGTGGCCTCCGAGGCGGCGATCAAGAAGGCGATCGACAAGGCGTACGACTCGGCGGCGACGTTCGAGAGCGTGATGAAGGGCCTCGACGACGAGATCGAGGTGATCGAGGACGCGATCGACGACACGCCCGACGTGGCGCTCCTCGGGGAGGCGGAGCAGGCGCCCGTCGTGAAGCTCGTGAACTCGCTCATCTCGGACGCGGTCCGGAAGGGCGCGAGCGACATCCACATCGAGCCCTACGAGAAGTCGCTCCGGGTCCGGTTCCGCATCGACGGGACGCTCTACGAGATGATGTCGCCTCCGTTCCGCATGAAGGCGGCCGTCATCTCGCGCCTCAAGATCATGGCGGACCTCGACATCGCCGAGCGGCGCGTCCCGCAGGACGGCCGCATCAAGCTCCGTCTCCTCGGCCGGAACATCGACTTCCGCGTTTCGACCCTCCCGACGATCTTCGGCGAGAAGGTCGTGATGCGAATCTTGGACAAGGGCAACCTCAACATCGACCTGAACAAGCTCGGCTTCCAGGAGCAGGCCCTGAACGACTTCACCCGCGCCATCGCGATGCCGTACGGGATGGTGCTCGTCACGGGCCCGACCGGGAGCGGGAAGACGACGAGCCTCTACTCGGCCCTCTCGAAGATCAACCAGCCCGAGGTCAACATCATGACCGCCGAGGACCCGGTCGAGTACAACCTGGACGGAATCAACCAGGTGCTCGTGAACGAGGGCGTGGGGCTCACGTTCGCCGCGGCCCTGCGCGCCTTCCTGCGCCAGGACCCCAACATCGTGATGGTCGGAGAGATCCGGGACATCGACACGGCCTCGATCGCCGTGAAGGCGGCGCTCACCGGACATCTCGTGCTCTCCACGCTCCACACCAACGACGCCCCGAGCACGATCAACCGCCTGGTGGACATGGGAGTGGAGCCGTTCCTGGTCGCGTCCTCCACGAACCTGATCATGGCCCAGCGGCTCATCCGCCGCGTCTGCAACGGGTGCAAATCCGAGGTGAAGCTCCACGCCGAGGTGCTCCGCGAGCTCGGGATCTCCGACCAGGATGCGGCGCAGGTCGCGTTCCAGGAGGGAAAAGGCTGCGTGGACTGCAACAACACCGGGTACCGCGGGCGGCTCGGGGTCTACGAGGTGATGCCGGTCACGCCGAAGGTCCGGGATCTGATCCTGGACCGGGCTCCGACCAGCCAGATCAAGAACCAGGCGGTGGCGGACGGGATGCTGACGCTCCGCATGGACGGCCTAACCAAGTTAAAGAACGGCATTACGACCGCCGAAGAAGTCCTGAAGGAAACGGCGGCAGACCGGGGTTAGGGGGAGCGCATGATCTCGTTACGACAGCTGCTCGACGAGATGATCAAGATGAGGGCCTCGGATCTCCATATTTCCGCGGGAGTTCCGCCCCAGGTCCGCATCGACGGCGCGATCCAGGCGATGACGCATCCGCCCCTCACGCCCCAGATGACGCAGCAGCTCGCCTACAGCGTCCTCACCGAGGAGCAGCGCAAGCGCTTCGAGACCACGAAGGAGCTCGATCTGTCCTTCGGGGTCCCGGGGCTCAGCCGCTTCCGCGCCAACGTGTTCCTGCAGCGCGGCGTGACCTCGATGGCGATCCGGCAGATCCCGTACGAGATCCACACGTTCGAGGCGCTCGGCCTCTCGAAGATCCTCCGGGACCTGACCCTGAAGCAGAAGGGCATGATCCTGGTCACCGGACCCACGGGAAGCGGCAAGTCCACGACCCTGGCCGCGATGATCGACCTGATCAATACCCAGCGCGCCGGCCACATCATCACGATCGAGGACCCGATCGAATACGTGCATCACCACAAGAAGTGCATCGTGCACCAGCGCGAGATCAACTCCGACACGACCACCTTCGCCACCGCGCTCAAGTACGTGCTCCGGCAGGATCCGGACGTGATCCTCATCGGTGAGATGCGGGATCTCGAGACGATCGCCGCGGCGCTCACCATCGCGGAGACGGGACACCTGGTGCTCGCGACGCTCCATACCAATTCGGCCTACGAGTCGATCAACCGCATCGTGGACGCGTTCCCGGCGGCGCAGCAGCAGCAGATCCTCTCGCAGCTCGCGTTCGTGCTCGAGGCCGTCGTGACCCAGCAGCTCATCCCCCGGTCCCGCGGTCCGGGTCGCGTCATGGTGGCCGAGATGCTCCTCTGCACCCCGGCGGTGCGCGCGGTGATCCGCGAGCGGAAGACGCACCAGATCTACAGCCTCATGCAGGCCGGCACCAAGCACGGCATGCAGACGATGAACCAGGGGCTGTTCCAGGCCTACGTGAACAAGCACATCTCGCTGGACGAGGCGCTGGGCCGGAGCTCCGACGTCAAGGAGCTCGAAGGGATGCTGGAGAAGGTCGGGGTTCACATCTCGAGCGCTTACTAACACGCCGCAGGGGGATCCATCGTGCCGGTATACGTCTGGAAGGGCCGCACCGTCGGAGGGGAGATCCAGTCCGGGGAGCTGACGCTCGACTCCCAGGACGAGGTGCTCTCCGCGCTGCGGAAGAGGCGGATCATCATCACCTCGGTCCGCGAGAAGCCGAAGGAGATCAAGCTCGGGCTCCCGAAGTTCGGAACCGGCGTCTCCACGCGGGACCTCGCGATCTTCACCCGGCAGTTCGCCACGATGATCAACGCGGGCCTCCCGCTCGTCCAGTGTCTCGACATCCTCTCGAAGCAGACCGAGAAGGAGAACTTCCGCGTCATCATCGCCCAGACCATGCGGGAGGTGGAGGCCGGGACGACCCTCGCCGAGGCGCTCGCGAAGAAGGAGAACAACGGCGTCTTCGACGAGCTCTTCGTGAACATGGTCGAGGCCGGCGAGGCGGGCGGTATCCTCGACGACATCCTCCAGCGCCTCGCCACCTTCATCGAGAAGGCCGAGGCCCTGCGCCGGAAGATCCAGGGCGCGATGGTGTACCCGGCCGTCGTCATGACCGTCGCCGTGCTCGCCACCGCGTTCATGCTCATCTTCATCATCCCGACCTTCGCGCGGATGTTCACCGCGTTCGGCGGCGACCTGCCGCTCCCGACCAAGATCGTCATGGGACTCTCGTCGTTCCTCCGCTCGTACTGGTGGGCGATCCTGGGCGGCCTCGTGGCCTTCGCGTTCCTGCTGAAGCGCTATCACGAGACCGAGAAGGGCCGCATGCAGCTCGACAAGCTCATGCTCAAGGTCCCGGTGCTGGGCGACGTCGTGCGGAAGGGCGCCGTCGCGCGCTTCACCCGGACGCTCGGGACCCTGATCTCCTCGGGCGTGCCGATCCTCACCGGCCTCGAGATCACCGCCCGGACCGCGGGAAACCGCGTGATCCAGGAGGCGATCATGGCCGCGCGCGCGTCGATCCGCGAGGGCGAGACCATCTCCGCGCCGCTCCGCCAGTCCAACGTCTTTCCGCCGATGGTGGTGCAGATGATCTCCGTGGGCGAGGAGACCGGAGCGCTGGACGACATGCTCACGCGCATCGCGGACTTCTACGACTCGGAAGTGGACACGGCGGTGGAAGCCCTCACGTCGCTCATCGAGCCGATCATGATCGTCTTCATGGGCACGGTGGTCGGCGGCATGGTCATCGCCATGTACCTCCCGATGTTCAAGCTCATCAATGTGGTCGCGGGCGGACACTAGGCGCCGGGGCGTCTTCCCGTTCGGGTCGCGCGCTTCCATGGGGGAGCAGCGCCGGCGGGACGCCGTGAACGCGGTCATCCTGGGCCGGACGGCCCTCGTGATCCTGGTCGCGGGAATGGCGGGCGCCTTTTCCGACTTCGGGCCGAACCTGACCCGGCACTTCCCCTTCGCGTTCCTCGTGGCGCTCTCCACGGGACTCGCGGTCGCGTACTACCGCACGGCGAAGAGCGGGGCGGACACGGACGCCCTCCTCACGACGCAGTTCCTGGTCGACATCGCGGTGATCTCGTACCTGCTCCTCTTCACCGGGGGAACGTCCAGCCAGTTCGCGCCGCTCTATCTCCTGGCGCCGCTCCTCGGGGGGATCTTCTTCATGGTGCGGGGCGGGCTCTTCTTCGCGGCGGCGGCGTCCATCGCGTACGCCGCGTTCTACGTGGTGGAGCGGGGCGGGCTCGTGCCCATGGCCTACGGGCTCACGGAGAGGCTCCCGGACTCGGCCCTCTCGCTCCGGCTCGTCCTCTACGTGCCGCTCTTCTTCGTGGTGGGAACGATCGGCGGCGCGATCGGACGATCGCTCCAGGAGGGGGACCGCGCGCTGGCGGAGGCCCGCGCCCAGCTCGACCGGGCGCTCTTCGACACGGAAACCATTCTGGAAAACCTCTCGAGCGGGCTGGCCACGATCGACGCCGGCGGTGTGGTGCGGCACTGGAACCGGGCCGCCGCCGAGATCCTGGGCGTCTCGGCCGGGGAGGTGCAGGGCCGCCACTACGTGGACGCGTTCCAGGACGGTTTCGAGGCGCTCCGCTTCCGCCTCCGGGAGGCGCTCGAGCGCGGAGCCGAAGGAAAGCGATACGAAGTCAACGTGCGCGTGGGGGACGGCCGGACGGTGCCGCTCGGAATGTCCACGACGCTCCTCCTGGGCACCGCCGGGGAGCGCCGAGGGGTGATCGCCCTCTTCCAGGACCTCTCCGAGGTGAAGGATCTGGAGGATCGGATCCGCCGGGGCGAGACGCTCGCCGCGATCGGCGAGCTATCGGCCGGCATCGCGCACGAGATCCGGAATTGCCTGAACCCGATCTCGGGATCGGTCGAGGTGCTCCAGCGCGAGCTCAAGGTGAAGGGGGAGAACGCGCGACTCCTCGACCTGATCGTCAAGGAGTCCGAGCGGCTCGACAACTTCATCCGCGAGCTCCTGGACTACGCCCGTGAGCGTCCGCTCAAGTCGGAGCGGGTGGAGGCGGTGGAGCTGACGTCCGAGTCGCTCGAGATCGCCAGGCGCCACCCCAGCGCCTCGGCGAGGAAGAAGGTGACGTTCCAGAAGCCGGGCGAGCCCGTGTACGTCCACGCCGACTTCGACCAGATGAAGCAGGTTCTGACGAATCTGCTCATCAACGCTCTCGAATCGATCGATCAGGAGGGCTCGGTCGTGATCCAGGTGAGGGAGGACCGCCGGGCGCCGGGCGGATGGGGCCGGTCGGGAGGGAACCGGGCGCTGATCGAGATCGCGGATACCGGCGCGGGCATCGCGCCGGAGGACCTGAAGCGCGTCTTCGAGCCGTTCTTCACCACGAAACAGGGCGGCACCGGTCTCGGACTCGCGATCGCGAGCCGGATCGTGGAACGCCATGGCGGACGTCTGGAAATCGAGAGCCGGATCGGCGAGGGGACCACGATGCGCCTGTGGGTCCCCCAGCAGGAGCCGGCACGCACCGTCGCGCACGCGGCATAACCCCTAGGGCGAGGACAGACGAGTGGCCGGCGAAAAGATCCTGATCGTGGACGATGAAGAGAGCATGGTCCAGTTCCTCTCCATCCTTCTCTCGAAGGAGGGGTACGAGGTCCACGTCGCCCGCTCGGGACGCGAGGCGCTGCAGCGCGCGGACGAGGACAGCTTCGACGTCGTCGTCACCGACATCAAGATGCCCGGCGAAATCGACGGGCTCGGCGTGCTCTCCGGCGTCAAGAAGATCGACCCCTCCATTCCCGTCGTGATTCGAACCGCGTTCGCGTCGCAGAAGTCGGCGATCGAGGCCCTGAACCGCGGCGCCTACCAGTACCTCGAGAAGAGCGCGAAGAACGACGAGATCCGCCTGACGATCAAGAACGCGCTCGCGATGCGCCGCGTGCAGTCGGAGAACGTCCTCCTGAAGCGGCAGCTCAAGCGGACCGACGAGACCAAGGAGATCATCGGCCACAGCGAGCAGATCCAGCGGGTGCTGAAGCTGGTGGAGCGCGTGGCCGACTCGGACTCGACGATCCTGATCGTGGGGGAGAGCGGCACCGGGAAGGAGCTGATCGCGAAGAAGATCCACTACCTGAGCCGGCGGTCCGACGGCCCGTTCGTGTCGATCAACTGCGGCGCGCTGCCCAAGGACCTCCTCGAGTCGAACCTGTTCGGGCACG
Organism: Candidatus Eisenbacteria bacterium; assembly: GCA_035712245.1. Classification (GTDB taxonomy): domain Bacteria; phylum Eisenbacteria; class RBG-16-71-46; order SZUA-252; family SZUA-252; genus WS-9. The sequence goes on along the minus strand of DASTBC010000130.1, from coordinate 9,662 downwards.
TGAAGGGCTCCTTCACGGGCGCGGTGCGGGACCAGGAAGGACTCCTCGCCGTGGCCGGCGGCGGCTCGTTCTTCCTCGACGAGGTCGGGGAGACGCTCCCCGCGACCCAGGTGAAGCTCCTGCGCGCGCTGCAGGAGCGCGAGATCATCCCCGTGGGGGGGACGAAGCCCCGGAAGATCGACGTGCGGCTCATCGCCGCGACGAACGCGGACCTCGAGCGTGCCGTCACCGAGAACCGGTTCCGGCCCGACCTCTTCTACCGCCTCAACGTGATCCAGATCCGCCTCCCGGCGCTCCGCGAGCGCAAGGAGGACATCGAGGAGATGGTCGAGCACTTCCTGAAGAAGCTCACGGCGGGCAAGGAGCCGAAGACCGTGAGTCGCGAGGCGCGGGACGTACTGCTCGCCTACGACTGGCCGGGGAACGTGCGCGAGCTGGAGAACGTCATCGAGCGCGCGGTCATCCTGACCGAGGACGGGGTGATCACCCCTCCCGACCTCCCGGAGCGGGTGCTCCAGGGCGGGAAGGGCCGCGGGAGCCTGGTGATCGACAATCCGACCATGACGCTCGACGAGCTGGAGCGCGAGTACATCCTCAAGGTGCTCCACTACACGAACAATCAGAAGAAGCGAGCTTCCGAGATCCTGGGGATCAATCCCTCCACGCTGTACCGGAAGCTCCTGTCGTACGGGTTGCTGCACGAGAAGGAAGTCCTGGAGGCCGAGGCGTAGGACTTGCGCTCTGCGCGACGCGCCTCCCATCGTGCAATCTGCGGTTTGCGGCACCACCCCCGTGCGTCTTGCGCGACGCAACGCGGTGGGAACGGCGTGGCGCGGTCCGGCCGACCGTCTAAGGCGAGCCGCACCGTGGAGATGGGCGAGCGGAAACACCTCGACACCGCGATGGCATGGACGTTGCGTTGACGGCGGAGCAAATCGACGCACGAATGCCGGTCAGGGAGGGCCGGGGCGGAAGGAGGTGGAAACGCGGTGCTCCAGGACTCGAAGGGCTTCACCTTGATCGAGCTGATGATCGTGGTGGTCATCATCGGAATCCTCGCGGCGATCGCCATGCCGAACTTCTACGCGATGGAGAGCAGGGCACGCGAATCGAGCGTGAAAGCGAATATGCACAGTCTCCAACTCGCGATAGAGGATTACGCGGCGGTGAACAACGGGCTCTATCCGCTGGCGGCCGACATCGCCGCCGTCAAAGCCAACATGCCCACCGGCACGTGGCCGACGAACCCGTTCACCAACGTGGCGGATGAGGCTCCGACCTGGGGCGTGGATCCCGCGGGTGCCGGCCGGTACGGCGTGAACCCGTCGACGATCCTGAGCTACACCATCAAGGGCCATGGCAGCGCAGGCCTCGTCCTCTTGCAGTTGACCAACGGATAGCACCCACGGCCAGGGAGGCCACTTCACAAAGGAGGTTGCATGCTTCGCAACGAGAAGGGTTTCACGCTGATCGAGCTCATGATCGTGGTGGTCATCATCGGAATCCTCGCCGCGATCGCCATCCCGAACTTCGTCGCCATGCAGGATCGCGCCCGCGAGTCGAGCGTGAAGGCGAACATGCACAGCCTCCAGCTCGCGATGGAAGACTTCGCCGTGAAGAACACGGGCGTGTACCCGGTCGCGGCGGACGCGGCTGCGGTCAAGGCCAACTTCCCGGCCGGCACGTACCCGACGAATCCGTTCACGGGCGTGGCGGACGAGGCCCCGACGTACGGCGCGGCTCCGGCGGCCCAGGGTCGCTACGGTCCGTCCACGATGACGACGACGAACTACATCCTCCAGGGCTACGGCAAGTCGGCGCTCATGTCGCTGCAGCTCCGGAACGGTTAATCCAGGTCCCAGGCAGCTCCGGGATGCCGGCGGGCTCGTCCCGCCGGCATCACCTTGTTCCCCGGTTGGAGGAGATCCCAATGCTCCGGAACGAGAAGGGTTTCACGCTGATCGAGCTCATGATCGTGGTGGTCATCATCGGGATCCTCGCCGCGATCGCCATCCCGAACTTCGTCGCCATGCAGGATCGCGCCCGTGAGTCGAGCGTGAAGGCGAACATGCACAGCCTCCAGCTCGCGATGGAAGACTTCGCCGTGAAGAACACGGGCGTGTACCCGGTCCCGGCGGACGCGGCTGCGATCAAGGCCAACTTCCCGGCCGGCACGTACCCGACGAATCCGTTCACGGGCGTGGCGGACGAGGTCCCGACGTTCGGCGCGGCCCCGGCGGCCCAGGGTCGCTACGGTCCGTCCACCATGACGACGACGAACTACACCATCCAGGGCTACGGCAAGTCGGCCCTGATCTCGCTGGCGCTGTCCAACGGCTAACCGGCGGTCGCAACGCGGGCGGCAGATCCCGGTCCATGGGACTGCCGCCCTTCTCCATTTCCGGGGAAGTTGCGTCGGGAGAACCCCGCCAGGACGCCCGCGGGATGGCATGTCTCTTGCCCCCTCCAACGAACGAACCCCGCTGACTTCATGCACGGGAGGTCACTCCGCGTGAGAACCGGAACGCAGGAACCGGCCCGCCGCTCCATTCCCGGAGCGGAGCCGGCGGACATGCACGAGGTCGCGCCCCTTTCACCGCTCGTGATCGAGGGGCTGACGAAGACGTACCGCGATCCGATGACGCTCCGGCCGTTCACGGCCGTCTCGGACGTGACCTTCGAGCTCCGCCGCGGCGAGATCTTCGGGCTCCTGGGTCCGAACGGCGCCGGGAAGACGACCACGATCAAGCTCGTCCTGGGTCTCGCCCGTCCGTCGAAGGGCCGCGTGCTTCTCGACGGGCGCGACCCGGGCGATCCCAACGCGCGCCGGCGGCTCGGGTATCTCCCCGAGAATCCCTGCTTCTACGATCACCTCAATGCGGCCGAGTACCTCGAGCTGGTGGGGGACCTCTTCGGCCTGGACCCCTCGATTCGGCGGCGCCGCTCGGTGAGCCTCCTGGAGCGTCTCGGCCTCGCGTCGCACGCGAAGAAGCCGCTCCGCAAGTACTCCAAGGGCATGACCCAGCGCCTGGGCCTCGTGCAGGCGCTCCTGAACGAGCCCACGCTCCTCGTCCTGGACGAGCCGATGTCGGGGCTCGACCCGATCGGGCGCGCCGAGGTGAAGCAGATCCTGCGCGAGGAGCGCTCGCGCGGCGTCACGATTCTCCTGTCGAGCCACGTGCTCGCCGAGACGGAGTCCATCTGCGACCGGGTCGGAATCCTCCAGGGAGGACGCCTGCTCGAGGTCGGCGCCATTCCCGACCTGGTGCGGACGGGCGTCCGGGACTGGGAGATCGCCGTCGACGGAGTCACCGAGGAGACCGCGGCTTCGCTCCGCGACGCCGGGCACGAGATCGAGCCCGCCGGGACCCGCACGGTGATCCGCGTGGCCGAGGGGACCGCGCTCCAGGAGACCCTGGCGCGGCTCACGCGCCTCGGACTCTTCATCCACGCCGTCGAGCCGAGACGCGAGACGCTCGAGGAGCACTTCGTGCGGGCGCTCCGCCGGTCCGGAGGAGATGCCGCGTGAGGCCCGTGCTCGCGATCGCTCGAAACACGATTCGCGAGGCGCTCCGGGAGCGCATCGCGCTCGTCGCGGTGGTCTTCGGACTGGCGATGGTGATCGCTTCGCAGGTCCTCGCGCCGCTCGCTCTGGGCGAGGGGAAGAAGATCGTGACCGACTTCGGGCTCGCGGGCTCGTCGCTCCTCGCGACGATGCTCGCCGTCACGCTCGGCACGAGCCTGCTCCACAAGGAGCTCGAGCGACGGACGATCTACTCCGTCATGGCGAAGCCGGTCCGGCGCACCGAGTTCCTGATCGGGAAGTTCCTGGGACTCTGGTCCACCGGCGCCGCGCTCCTGGCGGTGACGACCCTCATGGTGCTCGCGGTCCTCACGGTGGCCTACCGCGACCCGTCGTGGATCCTGGCCGGGTCGCTCGCGCTCACGCTCGTGGAGATCGGGATCGTCACGGCCTTCGTGGTCTTCTTCTCGTCGTTCACGACCCCCGGCCTCGCCGCGTTCTTCACGGTGACGTCGCTCGTCGCCGGACACTTCGCGGAGGATCTCCTCTATTTCGGAACGCACGGAGCCGCCCCTGCGCTCGAGATCGCGACGACGGCGGCCTACTGGGTGCTCCCGCATCTCACCGTGTTCAACGCGCGCGGGCTCGTGGTCCATGGCACGCCGGTGCCGCCCGAACGCATCCTCTTCGCGGTGGCGTACGGGCTCCTCTACATGGGCGCGCTCCTCACGGCCGCTTCCGCCATCTTCGAGCGGCGGGAGTTCCGGTGATCGCGCTCCGCGCCAAGGCGCGAGCCGTCGCGCCGTTCGCCGCCGCGGCCGCCCTCTGGTGCGCCGCCTCCGCGGTCGACGCGGCCAGGCCGGAGCGCCGCATGGGCCGCTCCGAGGAGCTCCTCTACTTCCCGTCCGGACTCTGGGTGCGCCAGGCGTCTCTCGGGTACGAGACCGCCGCGGCCGACCTGGGCTGGCTGCGATGCATCCAGTACTACGGCGAGCACCGGATGACCGACAACCGCTTCGACCGGATCGGGCACGTCACGGAGATCGTGCAGGAGCTGGATCCGCGCTTCGATCAGCCCACGATCTTCGGAGCGTTCGTGCTGGGACAGGAGATGGGGCGGCCGGAGGCGGGGCTGGCGCTCCTGCGCCGCGGGCTCGAACGGAATCCAGAGAGCTGGCAGCTCGCCTTCGAGATCGGATTCCTCTACTACGTGTGCTTCGACGACCATGCCGCGGCCGCGCGCTACTTCGCGATGGCGAGCCGGCTCCCGGGTCATCCCGACTACGTGGAGCGGTTCGCGGCCTTCGCGTTCCAGCGGGCCGGCGAACGGGAGATGGCGATCCTGCTCTGGAAGCGGGTGCTCGCGACGGGCAACAAGTACATGCAGGAAGTGGCGCGCCGCGAGATCGAGCGGCTTGGAGGGGACCCCGCATGACCGCCTCGTCGATGCTGGTGCAGCTGACGGCCCTGGCGCTCGGTCTCGTGATCGGAAGCTTCCTGAACGTCGTGATCGCGCGCTTGCCGAAGGGCGAGTCCATCGTCTCGCCGCGGTCGCGCTGCCCGAAGTGCCGGAAGCCCATCCGTCCCTGGGACAACATCCCCGTTCTCTCCTGGTTCCTCCTCCGGGGCCGGTGCCGCGACTGCGGGAAGAGGATTTCGTGGCGCTATCCCCTGATCGAGGCCTCCGCGGGCATCCTCCTGTGGCTCGTGTCGCTCCGGGTCGAGCACCCGGCGCTCCTCGTCCCTCACGCGGTCTTCGTCCTCGCCCTCCTCGCGATCGCATGGATCGATCTCGACACGCGCACGATTCCCGACGCGCTGACGATCCCGGGCGTCGGGCTCGGGCTCGCCGCCAGTCTCTTCGGTCCGCCGGGACTCGACGCCGCCCTCCTGGGCGCGGCCGTGGGCGGCACGAGCCTCTGGCTCGTCGGCTATCTGTACGAGCGCTCCACGGGCGTGCCCGGGATGGGAGGCGGCGACGTGAAGCTCGCGGCCATGATGGGCGCGTTCCTCGGCATGGGCGGCGTGTTCGGGGCGATCTTCCTCGCCTCCCTCCTGGGCTCGGTCTTCGGCGCGGCGCTCATCGCGCTCGGCCGCGGATCGCGCCGCACGGCGATCCCGTTCGGCACCTTCCTCGCTCCCTCCGCGATCGTGCTCCTGCTCTACGGCGATTCGCTCGCGCGCTGGTACCGGTCTCTCGTTCCCTGATCCGTGCAGGATGCACGTCGCCGCGGCGGCGGCGCGCTCCGGGCGGCGGCTCGATCCAACCACCGACGCGCGAAAACCGCCCGCGCCATGCGGCTGGACGCGCGCAGGTGAAGCAGGGAACGGAGGTTGGATTCTGGCATGTACCTTGCCTTGATGGGTTCCGAGTTCCACGGTTCACGAACGGAGGTCACGAGATGAGGAGTGCGGCCATGACCGGAGCGCGCGACGGGCGGCTCTCGCCAAGCGAGGGCTTCACCCTGGTCGAGCTCATGATCGTGATCGTGATCTTCGGGATCGTCAGCGCGATCGCACTCCCCGGATTCAACAAGTTCATGAGAAGCCTCGACCTCAACAGCCAGGTGCAGCGCACGGCCACGACGATCCGTGTCGTGCGCCAGAAGGCGATCACGGAGAACAACAACTACGTCATCTATTGGGACAACACCATCAAGGGGTGGGGCTGGTGGGACGACGACGACAACGACGGGGTCAAGGACGGGATGGAGAAGTACGCCGCCCCCGAGGCGCTTCCGGCGTGGATCGCGATCACGAACTCGACGACGAACCCGTTTCCTTCGGACTCGGTGTCGTTCCTTCCGAACGGCAGCGCGAGCGCCTCGGGGAGCGTGATCTTCTCGAACACGGACGGGTTCACCCGGTCGCTCTCGGTGGTCCGCCCGACAGGGATGGTGACGGTGCAATGAGAAACCGATCGCGACATGGCTCGAGATTCGCGCGGCGGCTCCGCCGGGCGGGCGGCGCAGGCGGGTTCAGCCTCCTGGAGGTGCTCTTCGCCCTGACCTTCCTGGCGGTGGGCATCATGGCGGTCGCCTCGATGATCCCGGCGGGCACCCGCGGCGTGAGTCAGAGCCGCGTCCTGACCGGAGGCCTGATGGCGGCGACCGTGAAGATGGAGCAGCTCAAGAGCACTCCGTATCTCTCCCTGACTCCGGGGACGTTTTCGGACACGACGTCGGTGTTCACCCGGACCTGGACGGTCCAGGACTCGGTGCCGATGGCCGGATGCAAGAAGATCACGGTCACGTCGGCGTGGACCGATTCCCGCGGGAGCCAGTCCACGGTCCTGCACAGCTATGTATCCCGTTAACCACGGCAGGGAAGGCCGAGTCCACGAGGTGATTCCCGTGACGGCTCATCGAACGAATCGAACCGCAGGCTTCACCCTGGTCGAGATCACGGTCGCGGTGCTCCTGTTCGCCCTGGTGATCGGCTCGATCTACGAGATCTACGTCCGCGGCGAGAAGTCCCAGCAGATCGGGATCGAGCTCGCCGAGGCGAACCAGAACGCGCGGAGCGGCGTTGACCTGATCGCGCGCGAGCTGCGCTCGGCCGGATACGGGATCGACCCCTCCGTCCAGCCCTCGATCGTCACCGGTTCCCAGTACCGCGTGACGTTCGCGCTCGACGTGAACGGAAACCGCGTGATCGACATGGGCGAGGTGGTCACCTACTTCCTCGATCCCAGCTCGAGCGACCCCCTGGTGGCGTCGAGCCCGAACCCGTACGACTTCGTGCTCCGGCGCAAGGCGGGTGCGAGCGGAGACTCGCTGGCCGCCCCCGCGTCCGGCCAGGGAGAGATCGTGGCGTACGGCCTGACGCAGCGGTCGGCGGACAACGTGACCGCGAAGAACGTCCCGCTCTTCTCGTACCGGGACGCGAGCAACACGGCGCTCGAGCTGAAGGCCGGCACGTCCAACGATCCGGCCGGAGTCTTCTTCGGCAAGACCGTGTCCACCGCGGATCTCGGCATTCCGCCGGGACCGGGGACCTCGAGCCGGGTCAAGTCCATCCTCGTCAACATGGTGACCGAGACGAAGCAGAAGAACGTGCAGAGCGGCGGCTACGACCGAGTGAACGTGGCCACCTCGGTGGATCCTCGTAACTTCCCGTTCCTCGCGCAGGCGAACCAGTTCACGCAGGCGAACACCGCGGGAACCGGCACGGGCAGCGGCTCCGGAACCGGAACGGGGAGCGGCACCGGCACGGGGACCGGCACCGGAACCGGCACGGCCACGGGGACCGCCACGGGCACGGGAACCGGCACGGGCCTGCCGCCGAGTCAGCCGCCGATCCACATCCCGACGGACCGGGTGCTTTCCCTCGTGGTCGCCGATCTGGACGAGCGCGACGATGAAGAGGGCTCGCAGACCACGGACAACGACCAGCACGACCTGGACATCATCGTGGGCACCAAGGCGAGCGGTGTGGCCAACATTCGCGTGTGGTGGAACGGCCAGCCGGACCGCTACACCGGGGGCGTCTACTTCCGTCAGACGGAGAGCTATCTGGGGAACGCGTCGTTCGACATCCCGGTCCTCGCGGCCGGCAACGTGGACAAGTCGGAGGAGGAGGACACCGACGTCGTCTCCGGCATCGCCGCGGGCACCAACGTGGGGCGGTTCCAGATCTGGCAGAACCAGTCGTTCGGCAACACCGGAGAGCGGCCCGGCGTGGTCGGGACCGTTTCGAATCCGGTCACGCCCAACGGCCAGTTCTGGGACAACCCGGGCACCGGCGAGGTGCGCGGCATGGCCCTGCGGGACCTGAACGGGGACGGAGCCCGGGATGTCGTGCTCGGGACGAAGACCAACTCCAACGCGGGGAAGCTCGAGATCTGGTGGAACGACGGAGCCGGCTCCTTCAGTCACGACCCTTCCCTCGACGTGTACACCGCGAGCGGAGAGGTCCGAGCCGTCGCGATCGCCGACATGAACCAGGACGGCTACCCGGACATCGTCGCCGGGACCAAGACCAACACCGCCGACACGGGCGGCGCCATCGACATCCTGTTCAGCAACGGGCTCTCGCTCCGCCGCTTCACGACCACGTTCTCGGTGGCGGCCGGAGGGTCCGTCTACGGCCTCGTGACCGCGCGGATGGACAACGACGGTGTTCCCGACGTCGTCACCGCGGTTCGCACCGGCAACACGACGGGCAAGATCGAGTTCTGGCAGAACAAGGGCACGATGGTGAGCGCGCTCGTCCGCCGGGACGAGCAGGCGACGCCGGGCCCGGCCATCTCGGTGGCGGTCGGCCGCGTCGACTACGGCAATTTCAGCAACGACATCGTGGTCGGGACCGCGGGCGCGGGCGGTTCCACTCCTCCCGCGGTGCAGGCCTTCTTCTGCGATCCCGAGGCGACCAACGGCGCCATCATCCCGAACGCGTTCAACTGGGCCGACGCCAACGCGGGCGGCGCCGTGAACGCGCTGGCCATTGGCAAGCTCGAGTGCTCGCAGGACGCTCCGGACAAGGATCCGCTGAGCGACATCATCGCCGGCACGGCGACCAGCGCCAGCACGGGGGACCTGGTGATCTACCTCAACCCGTACGCTTCCACGATCCTTCCGTGAGCGGAGAGGAGCGCGAACGAATCATGGTCCCAGCGTCGAATCGACCGGTATCCGCGCGGCAGAGCGAGTCGGGGAACGCGCTCGTGGCGGCCCTCCTGATCCTGATGGTCTTGACGGCCGCGGGGGTGGCGTTCATGGCCGTGACGAAGTCGGAGAAGCAAATCTCCGGAAACGCGGTCGTGGCCACGGAAGCCTTCTACAACGCGGAGGCCGGGATCAGCGAGGGGCTCTACCGCATGTCCTTCAAGAAGGACTCCCTCAACTTCATCGGCCCGACCGGCCCGGAGACCCCTGGCTGGGGCCGCTACATCGTCCATGCCTCCGGAGCGAGCGATCTCGACCCGGACCACGGGGTTCTGGGCGCGGACGGTCTGGACAACGACGAGGACGGATTCATCGACGAGTCCGGCGAGCGATACCCGGAGATCCTGAGCAAGCAGGACGCCGGGGACGGTGGGATGCAGTATCCGTACGTGCGGGTGGAATACAAGACGCAGGGCGGCCAGCTCGTCCGCTATGGCGACGCGGACCAGAACGCCGTCACGCCTCCGAAGGAG
>DASTBC010000129.1 GCA_035712245.1 Candidatus Eisenbacteria bacterium | reverse complement strand
GCTCGAACGGTCCTCCTTCCCGGACGAAGCGGCGGTAGCCGAACGTGCCCAGGAAATCGAAGTCGCCTCTCGGGACCGCGGCGCCGAGCTCCACCCGGTCCCGCTCCTCGCCCGTCCGCTGCACGCGGGACGTGACGCGCGACGACGAGGGGGGAGGAACCGGAGGCGTGTAGGTCGTGTCGCTCTCCGCGGGCGGCTGCGCCTGGGCGAACGGAGGGTGCCCGAGGTGAGTCGCGACGGACGCGGAGATCGCCAGGATCCACGCCAGCCCGACGAGCGCCGGCCTCACTGGACGGGCACGTCGCTGGTCGAGAGGAAGCCGGTCGCGCTGAAGTAGATTCGGTAGTCCCCGTCCGGAACGCGGGTGCCGTTCGCGTCGGTGAAATCCCAGATGATCGGCGGGCTCCGGAACTGATCGGGCAGGGTGGCGGGCTCCTCGGCGTCGAAGAGCACCTTCACCAGAGCCGCGTGGCTGTCGAAGACGGCGATCTTGATGCGGTCCGCGTTCGGTAGGTTGAACCGGATGTTGTAGGTGGCGGCGCTCTGTCCGGGGAGTACGGACGTCGCCGCGCAGATCGTGATCTCGTCCCGGATCGAGCTGAACTTGTCGCAGGAATCCCAGGAAGTGGGCTGGTCGCCGGGGAAGAAGGTCTGCGCGGAGTGGATGGAGTCGGAGGAGCAGCCCGAGACCAGGCAAGCCAGAACGAGCAGCAGTCGTGGAATAACGGCGCTCCTATCCGGCGTTGCCGACCCTGTTCACGTGGGGAATGGAATCAGATGAGGAAGTTCCCCGCGCATCCACGTGTGTCGCTTGACAAAACCCCGCAAGAAGATACCCGCTGGAAGGACTGGGCTTTGACCGCGGATTGGGCACGAGGCGGCAGGGAACTCCGCTCTCAAAAAAGTTAACAGCCCCTCTTCGGGGGTGTCAATCCCTTATCCACAGCAATCCACAGGAAAGGAACAGGCCGGGCAGGCGGTATCCACAGGCGGGTCGGCCGCGCCTGGATCAGGGCGCCTGGCCCGCCCCCTCCCCCCTTGCGCCGTGCTTTGGCATGGCGCGATATCGGGCATCATGTTAGCCTTCAGCGTTTGCGTTCCGGCTGGGGGTAGTCCCGCCCGAAGTCCCGAACCAAGTCCCAATGTTCGAAGACCTGACCGAACGCCTCAATGGCGTCTTTCGAAAGCTCTTAGGCCGCGGCCGACTGAGCGAGCAGGACGTGAAGGAGTCCCTCCGGGAGATCCGGCGGGTCCTCCTCGAGGCCGACGTCAACCTGAACGTGGCCCGCGACTTCCTGAAGGCGGTCGAGGAGCGCGCGGTCGGCGTCGATCTGGTCCAGAGCGTCACGCCCGGGCAGCAGATCGTGAAGATCGTCCACGACGAGCTGGTGAAGCTCCTCGGGGGCGCTTCTCCTGCGACGGGGATGCAGTTTCCGTCGAACCGGGCGGCGGTCGTCCTGCTCGCGGGCCTCCAGGGCTCGGGCAAGACGACCACCGCGGCGAAGCTCGCGCGTTACTGGAAGGGACGCGAGAAGCGGGTCCTCCTGGCGGCGCTCGATCTCCGGCGTCCGGCGGCGATCGACCAGCTCGAAGTGCTCGGGAAGCAGATCGCCGCTCCGGTGCACCTGGATCGCGAGACCCAGGATCCGGTCGCGGTGGCGAAGGCGGCGCGCGCGCGTGCCGATCGGGAGGGCTTCGACCTCCTGATCGCGGACACCGCGGGGCGCCTCCACATCGACGACGAGCTGATGGACGAGGTGGCGCGGGTCCAGAAGACGCTGGAGCCGCACGAGAGCTACCTCGTGCTGGACGGCATGACCGGCCAGGACGCGGTCTCGATCGCGGAGACGTTCACGAAGCGGCTCCGGATCACGGGCTTCATCCTGACCAAGATGGACGGGGACGCGCGCGGAGGCGCGGCGCTCTCGCTGCGGTCCGTGGCGGGGGTCCCGATCCGGTATCTCGGAACGGGCGAGAAGGTGGAAGGGCTCGAGCCCTTCCACGCGGACCGGCTCGCGTCGCGCATCCTCGGAATGGGGGACGTGCTCACGCTGGTCGAGCGCGCGCAGGAGCGGATCGACCTCGCGAAGGCCGAGAAGCTCGAGAAGAAGCTCCGGAAGGAGCGGCTCACGCTCGAGGACTTCCTGGGGCAGATCCAGGAGATGAAGAAGCTCGGTCCGGTCGAGGAGATCGTGAAGATGATCCCGGGCGTGCGGCTCCCCGCGGGGGCGCAGGTCGGGGATCAGGAGCTGAAACGCACCGAGGCGATCATCCGCTCCATGACGATGGAGGAGCGGGAGAAGCCCGCGATCATCAACGGGAGCCGACGGAAGCGGATCGCGAAGGGGAGCGGCACCACGGTGCAGGACGTGAACCGGCTCTTGAAGCAGTTCGAGCAGATGCAGACGATGTTGAAACGTCTGGGCGGCGGGTGGCGCGGCAAGCTCCCGCTGGGGCTCCGATGAGCCCGCGTCGCCCGGCGAGGATGAGGACACCCGTCGAGGAGAAGACCGAATGGCCGTCGTGATTCGCATGAAGCGCGCGGGCGCGAAGAAGCGCCCGTTCTACCGCGTCGTCGTCGCCAACTCGAGGAGCCCGCGCGACGGGCGCTACATCGAGCAGCTCGGCTACTACGATCCGCTCACCAACCCGGCCACGTTCCAGATCGACGCCGTGAAGATGGCGCTCTGGATCCAGCGCGGCGCGCTCCCGTCGGAGTCGGTCGGCGTGATGGTGGCGAAGCACGCCCCCGAGGCGCTCCGGCGGCCGGCGCGAGCCGTTCCCGCGATCCAGGAAGCCGCGGGGGTGGCGCCGGCCGATCTGCAGCCCGAACCCAAGAAGGCGAAGACGAAGGCGAAGGGGGCGGCCGCGAAGGGCGCGCCTCGCGCCAAGGCGAAGGCCGTGAAGAAGGCGAAGGCCTCGACCAAGGGCAGCGAGAAGAAGGCGCATACACGCGCCAAGAACAAGGCGCGGAAGGCGAGCGGCGTGGCCAAGCCGAGGGCCACGAAGAAGGCGAAGAAGAAGAAGTCGTAGTTCCACGGCGTTCGGAGGGTCGAGATGAGGTCGCTGATCGAGTTCTGCGCGCGCCAGCTCGTCGACCACCCCGAAGGGGTGCACGTGGACGAGCACGACGCCGGCGAGACGACCGTGCTCACGCTGCGCGTGTCTCCCGGCGATCTGGGCAAGGTGATCGGCCGCGAGGGAAGGACCGCGCAGTCGATGCGGCTCCTCCTCACCGCGGCGGCCTCGTCCCAAGGCCGGCACGCGACCCTCGAGATTGCCGACTGACGCGGGCGACGAGCCGATCCTGGTCGGCACGGTCGCGCGCGCCCACGGGCTCACGGGCGAGGTCGTCGTGGACTCGTGGAGCGACGCCCCCGAGCGGTTCGCGCCGGGGAGCGTCCTCTCCGCGAGGCTGAGCGAGGGCGATCCGAGGCGGCGGCTCCAGGTGGCGTCGTCGCGGCCCTTCGGGGGACGCCTCCTCGTCCGGTTCGAGGGTGTGGACAGCCGGACCGATGCGGAAGCGCTCCGGGGCGCGGATCTCACGATCCCGCGCTGCGAGGCGAAGCCGCTTCCGGAAGGGGAGCACTACCGGTTCGAGCTGGTCGGACTTCGCGCCCGGACACCGGCGGGCGAGCCGATCGGCGAGGTGGCCGGGGTGTTCACGACCGGCGCCAACGACGTGATCGTGGTGCGCGGGGCGAGGGGCGAGATCCTGATCCCGCTCATCCCCGGCGTGATCGAGTCGGTCGATGTGCCGGGCGGGTCGATCACGATGAACCCGCCGGCCGGGCTTCCGGGCTGGGACGACTGAGTGCGCGTCTCGATCCTGACCCTGAATCCCGGGTACTTCGACGGGCCGCTCGGCGAGGGCATGATCCGGATCGCCCGGGAGAAGGGGATCCTGGACGTGGCGCGGATCCAGATCCGCGACTTCGCGACGGACCGGTACGGCACCACGGACGACACGCCGTACGGCGGCGGCGCGGGGATGGTGATGAAGGTGGACACGATCGTGCGCGCGTACGAGAGCGCTCGGGCGAGCGTGCCCGGCACCGAGCCGCGAACGCTCGTGACCTCGCCGCAGGGCCGCGTGCTCACGCAGGCGTGGGCGCGCGAGCTGGCGAGCGTGGATCACCTCGTGATCGTCTGCGGGCGGTACAAGGGGATCGACGAGCGGGTGATTCCCTTGGTGGGGGGTGAGGAAGTTTCGATCGGCGACTACGTGCTCTCGGGCGGAGAGCCGGCCGCGCTCGTGATTCTGGACGCGGTCTCGAGGCTCCAGCCCGGAGTGCTGGGCGATGCGGAGTCGGCGGAGGCCGACTCGTTTTCGGAAGCGCTCCTGGACGCTCCCGTGTACACTCGGCCCGAAGAATTCCAGGGGCTTCGGGTCCCCGACGTCCTACTCAGCGGAAATCACGAGCAGATCCGATTGTGGCGCCGGAGTGAGGCGATCCGCCGCACGCTGCGCCGCCGGCCCGATCTGACGCAGGGTCGCTCGTGGAGCGACGAGGACCGGAGACTCCTGGATCGTATCGAGAAGGAGGTTTGAGTCATGAGCGTGCTGGAGCGGTTCGAGACGCGATTCAAGACGGATCGGACCATGGAGTTCCGCCCCGGTGACACGGTGAAGGTGCACGTGCGCGTCATCGAGGGGGAGAAGGAACGGTCGCAGATCTTCCTCGGCGTCGTCACGAACGTGCGCGGAAGCGGGATGCGGTCGAGCTTCACCGTCCGGAAGGTGTCGGGCGGGATCGGCGTCGAGCGGACGTTCCCGCTCCACTCGCCCTCGGTCGCGAAGATCGAGCTGGCGCGCAAGGGCAAGGTCCGGCGCGCGAAGCTCTTCTATCTCCGCGGGCTGAAGGGCAAGGCCGCGAAGGTCGAGGAGCGGGAGAAGGACGGAGCGTAGCGCTCCGCGCGGATCGCGACGGAGCCTTGGGCTCCGAACGAATCGAACGGGAGGCGGGGCCTGTGGCCCCGCAGGGACGTGAACCGGGGCCGAGGGGATGGCGGCGAAGGGACTCGCCCGCTTCGATGACGAGTATCGGTCCCGCTGGGGCGAGGTCCTCGCGGGAATCGACGAGGCCGGACGCGGTCCGCTCGCGGGCCCCGTCGTGGCCGCGTGCGTCGCGCTCGCGCCCGGGGTGCGGCTGCGCGGCGTCCGCGATTCCAAGGTCCTGACCGCCGAGGAGCGCGAGGACGCCGCCGCCAGGATCCGCGAGAAGGCGCTCGCGGTCGGCGTGGGCGTCGGGAGCGTCGAGGAAGTCGACGCGCACAACATCCGGATGGCCACGCTCATCGCGATGCGACGAGCGTTCGAGGCCCTGGGGATGACTCCCCAGGGTCTTCTCGTCGACGGCAAGGACTCGATCTGGGCCGGCGAGACCCCCTGCGCGCCCGTGATCGACGGCGACGCGAAGAGCCAGGCGGTCGCCGCCGCGTCGATCATCGCCAAGGTCACACGCGACCGCATGATGGTCGAGGAGCACGGCCGTTTCCCCGAGTACGGCTTCGCCAACCACAAGGGCTACTCCACCCCGGAGCACATCGAAGCGCTCCGCTGCCACGGCCCGTGTACCATTCACCGGAGGAGCTTCCGCCCCGTCTGGGAGCTTCTCTTCGTGCAGGAGACGATCCAAGGACTTTAAGGCGACGCGGCGGTCCGCCTTGCCGAAACCCCCTCGGCACCGCCGATCCACGCTTGGCGGAGGACGCACTCGGAGCAGCCGAGTGCCATGCCGCAAGTGGCCGTGCGGCCAGTGAATTGGCTGACATTTGAAAGCACAGGGGACAGGTCGCTCGCAGGAGCGGGCGGCGGCGGGGACGGGGACGGGGATGTGGCGGGAGCGGGCGGCTCGGTGCGGGGAGCGGATGGCAGAGGCCTTCTGCGCGCTTCGCGGATATGAAATCATCGATCGGAACGCGCGCGAGGGGCGGGGCGAGATCGACATCATCGCCCTGGACGGCGAAACGGTCGTGTTCGTCGAGGTGAAGTTCCGCACGACGGCGGACCGCGCGGCGCCCCTCGTGGCGGTGAATTGGAAGAAGCGCGAGGACGTGGCGAGAACGGCTGCGATGTACCTGAGCCGCCGCGGGTTGATGGGTCGGCCCGTTCGCTTCGACGTCATCGGCATCACCTGGGGGGGCGATGGATCGGAGCTCCGTCTCGAGCATGTCCCGAACGCCTACCCGGGGGGACGCCGTCAGTTCTACTGATCGTCCGCGAGTCGAGGCTGCGTCGCGGCTCCCGGTCGCCGCCAAGCGCGTGCTCATCCTCCATGTCCGCGCCGGCGCGGGGCACGAGCGCGCCGCGCGCGCCGTGGAGCGCGCGATCCAGCAGCTCGATCCCGTGGCCGAGCCCATGGTGCAGGACGCGCTCGTCTACTCGTCGCGCCTCTTCCGCACCTTCTACGCGTCGACCTACAACCGGATGGTCGCGCGCGCCCCGCGCATGTGGGGGCTCGTCTACCGCCGCTCCGAGCGGACCCCCATCGAGGGATTCCGCCAGGAGCTGCGCACGCGCCTCACGCTCTGGAACTGTCGCGGATATCTCGATGCCGTGGAGCGACACCAGCCCGACGCCATCCTGTGCACGCAGTTCCTGCCCGCCGAGGTCTATGCCTTCCTTCGCGAGCGCGGCCTCGTGCGGGTGCCGGTCTACACCGCGATCACGGACTTCATGGTGCATCCCATCTGGGTCTATCGCGGCATGGACCGGTACTACGTCGCCGCGGACGCGACGAAGGAAGAGCTGGTCGACACCGGCGTGGTCGCGGCCGAGCGGGTCGAGGTCACCGGCGTGCCGATCGATCCGCGCTTCTCGATCACGGTGCCCCAGGAGGAAGCGCGGCGCGCGCTCGCCCTCGATCCGGATCCGGCGAGGGCCACGATGCTGTTGATGGGGGGCGGGCACGGATGGGGGCCGCTCGACGGCATGTTCGACGTGATGCTGGATCTCCCGCCGCGGGTCCAGGTGCTCGTGATCACGGGGAAGAACGAGGAACTGCGCCGGCGACTCCAGGCGCGCGCGCGCGGCATGGAGGACCGGATCAAGATCCACGGCTTCACGGACCAGATCGATCTCTTCATGGCCGCGTCGGATCTGCTCGTCGGCAAGTCGGGCGGGCTCACGGTCAGCGAGGCGATGGCACGCGGCGTCCCCATGGTCGTGTACCGTCCGATCCCGGGCCAGGAGGAGCGGAACTGCGACTTCCTCCAGGAGGCCGGGGCCGCGGTGCGCGCGCACGATCTGGACGAGCTGCACTTCCGGGTCCAGCGGTTCGTGAACCATCCCGAGGACCAGGCCAGGATGAAGGAGAGCGCGGTCGCGATCGGGAAACCGAAGTCGGCATTCGACGTGGCGCGATCGGTGCTGGGAAGGGTCGCAGGATCGGTCCGGTGAGCCAGGGCCCCGGGGGTTGCGCCGGCATCCCGGCTGCTTCATAGTTTTTCGAGGCTCGAAACCCTCAAACCACAGGGACGGCTCCGCGCGATGGGGAAGTGCGGAGCACGCTCAGGATAAACCGATGCTGGAATCCATCTTCCCCGGCGCCACCGAAATGGCCCGCCGCATGCGCGAGCTGGACTGGTCCGCGACGTCCCTGGGACCGGTCGAGGGGTGGCCGCAATCTCTCCGAACCTCCGTCAGCACCTGCCTCGATTGCGCGTTCCCGATCGTGCTCTGGTGGGGGCCGGAGCTCACCATCCTTTACAACGACGAGTACCGGGCGGCGCTCGGATCCAAGCATCCCGGAGCGCTCGGGATGCCCGGGTCGAAGGTCTGGGCCGAGATCTGGGACGTCATCGCCCCGATGCTCGCGCAGGTGATGGAGCGCGGTGAGGCCACGCGGTCACGGGACCTCCTCCTTCACATCGACCGACACGGCTATCCCGAGGAGGCGTACTTCTCCTTCTCGTACAGCCCCATTCACGCCGAGGGGGGACGGATCGGCGGCATCTTCTGCCCGGTCATCGAGACGACGGAGAAGGTGATCGCGGAACGCAGGCTCCGCACGCTGCGCGATCTCGCGGCGCGATGCAAGGGCTCGGAGCGCGAGGAGCTCGTCTACCGTGAAGCGGCCGCCATCCTGGCGTCGAATCCCCAGGACGTGCCGTTCGCGATGATCTACCGGGTCGACGCGGAGCGCTCGGTCGCGGTGCTGGAGGCGA
>DASTBC010000128.1 GCA_035712245.1 Candidatus Eisenbacteria bacterium | reverse complement strand
ACGCCTGTCCCGAGCAGCAGGTAAATGAGGCCCAGCCCGAGTAGGAAGATCGTGACGTCGCCCAGGTCGTACAACCGTGGGCCGGCCAGCTTCAGCCGGACGGTTTCGAAGAACTCCAGAGTTGGTCCGGGCTTCGCCAGGAGCAGAAAGGGACCGAAGGTCACCAGACCGACCAGGGGCGTAATCACCAGGGTTGCCGGTCCGAGGGCGATCGCGATGAGGAGATTCCACGTTCGCCTCGGAAGTACCCTGGAGAGCATTCGCATCCACGAAGTATCGGATTGCTTTCCGATTACCTGAAGGACATGCCACCCGAGTGATTTTCCTGAGACTCGGAGCGGAATCCCACGTCGTCAAGGGGCCGGAGGCTGGAGACGGTTGCGCGATAGGGAGTTCGGAAGGACCGGCCTCCGTGGTATCATGTCCGGCCTTCACGAAGCCGCGCCCTTCGAGACCGGGAGGGTCGACGACGATGGTGGATGTAGCTCAATGGTAGAGCACTGGACTGTGGCTCCAGTGGTTGCGGGTTCGAGCCCCGTCATCCACCCCAATTCCCTTTCTGGAAGTACCTCGCCCGATCGGGTATAGACTCCTAAGCACCCTCGTATCCCACCCCAATCCAGGAGGCTGAATGCGGACCAGACGCTGGCTCACGGCCGCGCTCTTCGCGGCATTGACCCTTGCGGTGACGGGATGCCCGGCCATCGCCGCCGACAACGACGACCGGCGGCAAGTTGGAGAGATCGGGATCTTCGCGGGAATCAGCGTCGCGGACGAGGACCTCGTGGCGAACGACGACGGGGGCGACTCCTCGCCGATGATCGGCCTCCGCTGGGCCGCGCGGCTCTCCCCGCGCTGGAACTGGTTCGCGGACGGCGACTACATGCGCCACGAGACCGCGTTCGAGGACGACTCGAAGATCTTCGAGGCACGCACGGGCTTCGAGCGGCTCTTCCCTGTCGGGAGCCGGGGCTTCAACTGGTTCATCGCCGGGGCGGTGGGCGTGGCGGACGTGAACTATCCGGTGGGCGGTGACGACTTGACGCGGCCGCTCGCATCGCTCGGACTTGGATTCGCGAAGGACCGCGGCGGCATCCGCGCGGAGGCCCGGGTCGAAGAGCTTATCGGGAACGAAGGGCTCGGTGGCAATGACATCACGAATCTCCAGTTCCTCGTGGGATGGACGTTCCCCTTCTTCGAGCAGCCCTCCCAGAACGTGAACAAGAAACCCATCTTCGACGCGGAGCGCTCCCGGCTCGTGCTCGAAGGCGTGAACTTCGAGTTCGACAGTGCGCGGCTGACCCAGGACTCCTACGAGTCGCTGGATCGGGTGGCCCGGTCGCTCAAGGAGTGGCCCGAGGTCCGGGTCGAGATCGGCGGGCACACCGATGACAAGGGCACCGATGAGTACAACATGGAGCTGTCGCAGCGCCGCGCGGACTCGGTTCGGGACTACCTCATGTCGAAGGGAATTAACGGATCGAGGCTCGTGGCCAAGGGGTACGGCAAGACCGACCCGATCGACCACAGCAGCACCGAGGAAGGGCGCGCCAGGAACCGCCGCGTCGAGCTGAAGCGGCTGTAACTCAGGCAGGAGGCATCATGAACACACGAGTTCGATGGGGATGGGTGGCGGTTCTCGGTTGCCTGGTTCTTCTCACGTCACCCGCCCTTGGCGCCAAGACGACCAAGATCGAGGGGCTCCTCGAGTACCGCAAGCAGGGATTCATCGTGGTGGATGGGCAGCGCATCCAGCCGGCCCCCAAGATGAAGTTCAAGGGAACCGGGAGCGCCAAGAACTTCGATACCATCCCGGCGGGGTGGGAGATCCGCGCCGAGGGCGCGCGGCAGACGGACGGAACGATCCTCGCCTCGAAGATGGACGCGCGGCCGAACGGCTCGGCGATGTTCGAAGGCGACGTGCTCCAGGCCACGAACCAGGCGGAGCAGTCCTTCGTGAAGGCGGGCAAGATCGCCGACCAGGGGGCGGACGGCAAGGAGCAGGTGATCGGCGAGCTCAAGACGACCGGACCCGAGGTGGATCGCGCGCGCCGGATCGTGGACCGGCTCCTGCCCGCGTACGTGGATCGGAAGAGCGTTCGCGTGTACGTCGTCGACAACAAGGAATGGAACGCCATGGCCATGGCGAACTACTCCATCTACGTGTTCAGCGGCATCATGAAGGACCTGGATGACGACGAGCTGGCCGTGGTTCTCGGCCACGAGATCGCGCACGCCACCTACGAGCACAGCCGCAAGCAGGCGAAGAAGGGAATGTACAGCCAGATCGGGGGGACGGCCGCCGCGTTCGGGGTGTCTCAGATGGGAGACGGGATCGTGAAGGACGCGGCGGGCATCGGCGTGGCGGTCGGGTCGACCACGTTCAACAACGTGTACAGCCGCGACTACGAGGACCAGGCCGACCGGGTGGGGCTCCGGTACGTCTACGAGGCCCGGTACGACTACACCAAGGCTCCCAAGCTATGGCGCCGGTTCGCGGAGAAGTACGGGGACCAGAACGCGGTCGAGAACTTCTTCTTCGGCGACCACTCGCTCAGCACGAAGCGCGCGGACGCACTGGAAAAGGAGATCAAGAACAACTACAGCAATCGCGCCAAGGATCCGCCCACGACCACCGCGGCGAAGGCGCCGGCCACAACGAAGACGACGACAACGACGAAGTAAGAGCTAGCGCGCCGGCAACCGGTCCCGGATCTCCGTGAGCAGCGTCACCTCGGCGGACGGGGCCGGAGGCTCGGCGGCCTCCGTCGTCCGCTTCTTGATCATCGAGCCCACGAGCTTCACGAGCAGGATGAAGATCGCGAAGGCGACGAGGATGAAGTTCACGACCTCCCCGAGGAAGAGCCCGTACGGGATCTCCTTCTCCCCCGCCACGAACTTCCAGTTCACGTACGCCTGATCGCCCGGTATCACGAGGCTGATCAGTGGCATCACGATGTTCTTCACGAAGGAGTCGACGATCTTGCCGAACGCGCCGCCGATCACGACGGCGACGGCGAGATCGACGACGTTGCCCTTCAGGGCGAACGCCTTGAACTCCTCCAGGAACGATGCGGCTCTCTTCGTCGGATCGAACGGAACGGGGTTGGCCATGACGCCTCCTCAGGAACGGCCCGGCCCGCGGCGGCCCGGGCGACGAGATCCCACAGCTGCGCTCAGCGAACGAACTGGAGCCCGGCGCTGAGCGTGGTGTCGAGGTCCTCGAGCCCGGGCGAAGGCTCCGCACGATAGAAGAGGTCGTATCCCAGCTTGACCGAGAAGCTGCCACCGAGCGGCGCGAGGAGCGCGAACCGCGCTTCGAGCTGGCTGTCGTCGGAGTCCTCGAGTCCCAAGAGGTACGCGCTCCGGGCCTCGAAGTAGGCCTTCTCGGTGAAGTAGAACTGGTAGAGGAACGCCGCCCGCCCGGTGGCGAAGTCGTCGTCCGGCCCAATCGTGTTCTGGCGCTGGAGCAAACCCCCGCCCACTTCGAAGTCGAGCACGTGGGGCTTCCCCATGACCGCGTGCCACGAGAGTCCCACGCCCTCTTCGAACTGGCGGCGGATTCCGGCGAACACGTTCCGTCGCCACACGCCCATGGCGAACAGGGAGAGGCGCTCCGAGAAGAGGTAGTCGCCGCGCAGGGTCGCGTCATAGCGCCCGGCCGTCTCGACGCCGTCCGTCTCGCCCCACACCGCCCGGGCCTCCTGCAGGAAGGCCCACTTCGTGAGCTTGTGCGTGATCTTCTCGCCGCCCGTGATCGACGTCGTCTCCGTGTTGCCGTCGGTCATGATGTAGGCGAGGTCGGCGGTGATCTTGGTTGGCTTCTCCTCGGGAGGAGGAGCGTCCTGCGCCGAGGCGAGCGGCGCGGCGAGGGCGAGCGCGAGAGCGGACATGAGGGCAAGGAACGAGCGATGCCTGGGAGTTCGTTTCATCCTTGAAGGTCTCCTATCCGGCTCGAAGCACCCGGCTCAACACCGCCGCGGCGCGTCCCCGGTGGCTGAGTGAATCCTTGCGGGACGGGGAGAGCTCGGCGAAGGTGCGGGTCTCACCGTCCGGGAGGAACAGAGGATCGTATCCAAAACCCTGCGTGCCGCGCGGCGCGTCCAGGATGCGCCCCTCGCACACCCCTTCCACCTCGATCACGTCGTCCACGGCGCGCACGAGCGCGAGGGCGCAGCGGAACCGGGCCGTGCGGCGTTCCGGGGGGATGCGCGCGAGGCGCTCGAGGAGGAGCGCGTTGTTCTCCTCGTCGGTCGCCTTCTCGCCCGCGAACCGCGCGGAGTGGAGGCCCGGCTTCCCGTCCAAGGCGTCGACCTCGATCCCGGAATCGTCTCCGAGCGCGGGCAGCCCCACCGCCTCGTACACGGCGAGCGCCTTGGCGACGGCGATCTCGCGGTACGAGCCGCCGTGCTCCGGTGGCAGCTTCACCTGGGGGTACGCCGCGAGCGTCTCGACGCGGCTGACCGCGCCGCTGAGAAGCCGGGACAGCTCGACCGCCTTTCCCTCGTTCCGGGTCGCGAGCACGAGGAGGTCCACGGCGCGCACGAGGCTCACGACCATGCGGACCTCAGATCCCGGAGCCCGAGCGCCTTCTTCTGATGCGCGACCAGCTTCTGGATCCCGGCTCTCCCCAGATCCATCATCCGCGCCATTTCACGCTCGCTGAACGGAGCGCCCTCGGCCGTCCCCTGCACCTCCACGAGCTTTCCCTCCCCGGTCATCACGAGATTCATGTCCACCTCGGCCTTGGAATCCTCCTCGTAGCAGAGATCCAGCACTGGGGCGCCTCCGTGGATCCCCACGGAGACCGCGGCCACGAAGTCCTGGAGCGGCTCGCCGGGAAGCTCGACCCGCTTCCGGAGCCACCGGATCGCGTCCACCAGCGCGACGAACGATCCCGTGATCGACGCCGTGCGCGTTCCGCCGTCCGCTTCGATCACATCGCAGTCGATCGTGATCTGCCGCTCGCCGAGCGCCTCGAGCCGGGTCACGGCTCGGAGGGACCGCCCGATCAGGCGCTGGATCTCGTGCGTGCGTCCGCCGACGTGCCCGCGCGTCACCTCGCGCGTGATGCGCTCGTGCGAGGATCGCGGGAGCATGCTGTACTCGGCGGTGACCCATCCGCGTCCCGTGTTGCGGAGGAAGGGCGGGACCCGCTCCTCGACCGTCGCGGCGCAGAGGACGCGGGTTCCGCCCATCTCGATCAGGGCCGATCCCTCGGCGTTCTTCAGATACCCGCGGCGGATCGTGACCGGGCGAAGCTCGCTCGACCGGCGTCCGTCGCCGCGGCGCTTGGCTGCGGTGCGTGGCACGCTAGAAACCTCCTTGCGTCGGGGTGCGCTCGAACCACGGCAGGTCGTCCTGGGGCACGAGCGCCACCTTGCCCATGGAACGGCCGAGGAACCGGCGGCCGATGGCTTCGAACTGTCGCGGTATGTCCGAGACGTAGCAGTGGAGCCATCCGTCGCGCGCGGACGCGCTGCCGGCCGTGCCGCCGGCCTTCGCGGCGCGGGCGAGCCGCTTCGCGGTGGCCTCGCCCGAGTCGACGAGCTGGACCTTCGGGCCCAGGACCTTCCGGAGCGCGCGGCGGAACGGCGGATAGTGCGTGCAGCCGAGGATCAGCGTGTCGATCTTCTTCCTCTGGAGCGGCGCCAGGTAGACGCGGAGCACCTCGTGAGCGGCCCTGGAGTTCTCGAGCCCCTCCTCGGCGAGAGGCACGAGGAGGGGGCACGCCTGCGAGAAGACGCGCGCCCGAACGCCGGAGGGCCGGGCCGCGGCCGCGATGGCCGCGTCGTAGGCTCCGCTCGCGATCGTCGCGCGCGTACCGATGACTCCGATCCTGCCGTTCCTCGTCGCGCGCACCGCCGCCTCGGCGCCGGGATCGATCACGCCGGTGATGGGCAGATCGCGGAACTCGCGCTGGAGCGGCCGTAGCGCCACGGCCGAGACCGTGTTGCACGCCACCACGACCTGGAACACGTCGAAGCGCGTGAGGAACTTCACGGCCTCGCTCCCGAACCGCCGCACCGTCGCGTCGGACTTGGTTCCGTAGGGAACGCGGGCCGTGTCCCCGAAGTAGACGATGCGCCAGCCCGGCAGGAGGCGCCTCAGGTGGCGCACGACCGTGAGCCCGCCGATCCCGGAGTCGAAGACGCCGAGCACGCGACGCCTCCCGCGCGCTCCTCGTGCCCGCGTCCGTTGGCGCGTCCGCGCGTCGCGGGTCACCGCCACTCCGCCACCGTGAGGGGGGTCTGGATCTCGAAGTGCCCGCCGATCGTCTCGATCGGGCCTCCCTCGACGAGGAGCGAGACCTGCGTCACGTCCGGAAGGTTGTCCGCCGCCGTGAGCACGATCGAGGAGATGAGCTGGCGCTCGCGCCCGCTCCCTCCCCGGAAGCCCGAGAGCAGCGCGCGATTCCAGTTCAGGTACAGGGTGCCGCGCGACGTGTAGTAGGCGTTGATCAGCTCCGCGCCATCCGGGAGGAGCGCCTCGTTGGGCTCGGACGGGCCGGTGACCAGCTCGCGGTAGATCGCGCGCACCTGATCCTCGGGCCGATCCTTCACCACCACGTCGCGGTACTCGGAAACGAGATCGTCCGATCCGGCGCTGCCGAAGTAGAGGTAGACCCCGCGGATTCCCTCGAGCTCCGACGCCAGAGGCGTGAGCCGCTCCGGCGCGAGCTTGGGCGAGCGGCCCGGGCCGAGCGCGAACCAGGCCCAGACGCCGGCGCCCACGACCACCACCGCGGCGATGGCGATCACGTGCGTACGCGTGAGCTTCATCCGCGCGACGCCCGCACCACGTTCCCGATGGCCGCCGCCACGATGCGCGTGTAGTCGTAGATCGTGTACCCGCGGCTCATCGCGTCGGCGCCGGCGCGCGCCGCGGGCGCGGACTCGAGCATGATCGCGGGGCACGCGATCGGCTGCAGCACGCGCACTCTCCCCGCGCCCATCTTCACCGAGACGTGCGGAAACGCGTGCGAGAGCGAATCGGTGACCGCCTGCGCGAGCGCCAGGCTGGCGCCGATCGAGCTGGCCTGGGCGCCGGTCCACGGGCGGAGCGGCATGCCGTCGATCTCCTCGGGCATCGCGTCCCGCTGCCCCTCGGGTCCCGTGGCGAGCGGCGAGAGCGTGAGGACGCGGAATCCTCCGTTCCGGAGGCCGCCTCCCGAGGCGAGATGGACGGTGATGAAAAGGTCCGCGTTGGTCTCGTTCGCGATCTCGGCCCGGCGCGTGGCGGACACGTCGGTGTCCCCTTCCCGCGTCAGGTAGACGCGCGCGCCGAGCTGGCTCGCGAGCGCCGTGCGGAGCGCGCGCGCCATGTCGAGCGCCGCATCCTTCTCCTCGAGACCGCCCGGAAGCGGAGAGCCCCGGTCGTTGCCCCCGTGTCCGGGGTCGATCACGATCGTGCGCACGCCGCGGCTCGGATCGCCGATCCGGATCGGCTCGAGCTCCGTGAAGAGCCCGGCGTCCACGAGGCCGGGATCATCGGTGATCGAGATCCTGAGCCTGCCGGACGCGACCGAGACCGCGTAGCCCCGCGCGCCTTCCTCGAGACGGAGCCGCATCTCGACCGCTCCCGGAATCTCGCGGATGAACCCGTCCACCACGACGCCGCCGACGAAGGTGCGCGCCGTGTCCAGCGTGGCGCCCTCGAGGACGAGGCGGATCTCGGTCGGAGTCGCGTAGAGCACGCGGGGAGGAAGGCCCCGGAGGAGCGTGGCCGAGATCTCGGTCACGCGGCCGCGGGGCGTGAGCATCGCCTGGCGCACCGTGTGGACCGGCGAGCGGAAGCGGATCGTGCGCGAGGTCTCGTCCCAGGTGGCGTCCGCGATGCGTCCGGACTCGAACATCTTCCCGATCACCGTCTCGGGAACGAAGACCACGCCCTGGATGAGCCGGGCCGGCATGACCGCGTTCCACTCGACTTCATCGAGATACATGAGCGGCGCGCCGACGGTGAACCGGAGCGTGTGCTCGCCGATGCGGAGGCTCAGCTTCTGGATCTCGGGGCGCCAGTACTTCGTGGCGCTGAAGATGCGCGCGAGGTCGTTCGTCGAGACGTAGCGAGCGCCGCCGATGACCGTGGGCGTGATCCGCTCCTGGGGACGCGGCTCGGGGTGATCGATCGTGATCCCCGGGCCACGGGCGCCGTGCGCCGGCAGGGCCAGGAGCGCCAGAAGGCCGAGGAGCGCGACTACGTGGCGCGGGTTCCAATCCGGGTTCAATCCTGCCGCTCCCCTCTCATGGCTCCCCGCACCTCCCGCTTGGCGCGCCGCTCCTCGAGCTTGTCCCGCTTGTCGTAGTGCTTCTTCCCGCGCGCGAGCCCCAGCTGCACCTTCACCTTGCCGCGCCAGAAGTAGAGGGAGAGCGGCACCAGCGTGAGCCCCTTCTCCTCGAGCTGCCCCTGGAGCCGCTTGATCTCCTGTTTGTGCATGAGGAGCCGCCGGGCGCGTGTCGGGTCGTGGTTCTCGTAGCTTGCGGGATCGTACGGGCTGATGTGGGCGTTCCGGAGGTAGAGCTGCCCGGCGTCGACCGAGGCGTAGGCGTCCACGAGCTGCGCCTTGGCCGCTCGCAGCGACTTCACCTCGCTCCCCCTGAGCTCGATCCCCGCCTCGAAGGTCTCGATCACCGTGTAGTCGTGGCGCGCTTTCCGGTTGGTGGCGATGACCTTGCGCTCGTCCTCGTCCTTCTTGTCCTTCTGAGTCGAGCCCCGAGCCATGTTTCCTCCGTGGTCGCAATAGCTTGTACCACGCGGGGGGTGTCGGGGCAATGGCGGCGGATCGGAGGATCGAAAGCCGCATCCGAATGTAGCTGCGGCGGATGCACGGTGGCGGGCCCGGCCCGGTCCGGTTGACACCCGACCCCAAGGCTACCTATAGTAGCCTGCTTCCCCGCGACTTCGAAGACTTCGGTGCGGAAGTGGCGGAACTGGCAGACGCGCTGGGTTCAGGGTCCAGTGCCTGAAAGGGCGTAGGGGTTCAAATCCCCTCTTCCGCACCATACGACTCCGGCGCGTCCGTACGCGACAGTCACGAGAAAGCTCCACACCGCATCGGCCCCCAGGAGTCGTACCTGGCCCTAAGTGTACGGTCCCGTGTACGGTGAGTCGCCGCCCGGCACACGGCCAACAAGGCGTACCGGACGACTCCTTTGCGCGGGCTGTGGCAGCATCCACCGTACTTCCACGACGGGAGTGCCGCGACGCTCACGGCCGTCGTGGCGCACTACAACCGGGTTCGTACGCTCGCTCTCACGGCGGAGCAGCAGGCAGACCTCGTCGAGTACCTGAAATCGCTCTGACCTGAGTCCCGGAGACGATCCCGGTACGATAATTTACAAAGACTTGTAGGGATGGAGGGAGCGGTGGGCCGCGCCGCCCTCAGTACGCCTCGGGCACGAAGTTCTGGGTGGAGATGTGTGGGCGCACGTACGTCGGATCCACCTGGCGGGGTGGCAGCTTCAGCTTCTTGGGAGTGTAGTCCTTGTAGGGGAACCGGCTCAGGAGATGCGCGATGCAGTTGAGGCGTGCTCGCCGCTTGTTGTCGGCGGGAACCACCCACCAGGGCGCCCCCTCGATGTCGCTGGCCGCCAACATGGCATCCTTCGCCCGGGAGTAGTCGACCCAGCGCTGGCGGGATTGTAGATCCATCGGGCTCAGCTTCCACCGCTTCGTCGGATCGTTGATCCGCTTTTGAAAGCGCACCTCTTGTTCCTCATCACTGACCGAGAACCAATACTTGATCAGGACGATATCGGAACGGACCAGCATGCGCTCGAACTCGGGGCAGGATCGCATGAACTCGACGTATTCCTGCTCGGTGCAGAACCCCATGACGTGCTCGACGCCGGCCCGGTTGTACCAGCTTCGATCGAATAGCACGATTTCTCCGGCTGCCGGCAGTTCGGCAGCGTATCGCTGGAAGTACCACTGTGTCTTTTCCCGATCCGTCGGAGTGCCGAGGGCCACGATCCGGCACGTCCGCGGGTTCATGCGCTGCGTGATCCGCTTGATGACCCCGCCTTTTCCCGCTGCGTCGCGACCTTCGAAGACAACAACCACCTTCAGTCCTCTGACCCTCACGTATTCCTGCAGCTTCACGAGCTCGACCTGTAGACGGGCAAGCTCTCGCTCGTAGAACTTTGTCTTGAGCTTCTTGACAGGAACGGCACGATCTTGGGAGCTCTTCTTGGCCTGGACGGACGCCCGAGATCCGTTCACACGCGGGCTGGCCATTGGCTTCAGCCTTTCCTTCCTTTCCTTCCCTTTCACCATCGCCAACGGACTGGCCCTCCGGTTGTTCCTATCGTTGTCGCAGTCCACAACTGCGACCAAGGCGCCTGCAATGGGGCATGTCCCACCCAGAGACCTAGCAGAGTCCGTGCCGTCACCCGGCTGGAAGCGAAGGAAGCCCAGCTGTGCGAGACGTCGTCGTTCCGTTGGCTCCCAACTCCAGCGAACGCATGGCCAGGACCACCGTTGCCGTCAGCGGAGCCAGATTCAGGATCGCCATGACCCTCGGATCCACTCCCAGGTCGTGGGGTGCGTAGATGTTGAGGGCTGCCCGCCGCGAGGGTGAGGATGCCAAGCCACACTACAACGCCATCGCGGCGATCGCCGTCGAGGTGATGGCGAGGACCACCGAGATTCCCACGGACCCTGTGAGCCGGCAGGGAGCAGCAGAATACTGCACCCACAAATAAGCTGCGGGCGCTCGGCCGCCGGGTCAAGGAGTTGTCCCTGAGCGGAATCGCGAGCGCCCGCGCGGGCGAGTTCGTGGCGTTACGACTCGTTACTTCAACGTCGGTGGCTGATTCACGCTGGACGAGGCGGGCGGAGGCGTCACCTCACCCTTGCTATTGGTGCTCCCCTTGGACGTGACCTTCGCCGTGGACACCACGACCGCGGGCTTCCCGTCGGGCTTGGCCGTGCCGCGGGCGACCGAGACCTCGTTCTTCACCGCGGTCACGAAGCCGCTCGTATTGAGCTGCACCCCGTACGCCAGCTGGCCCCATCCGAGCCCCTCCTTCCGAAGGAGGTGAAGCTGCTCGATGGTCACTCCTTCCACGTTTGCGAGGAGTGTGTGCGCGATCATCAGCTCGCCCCACCCCATCCCGAATTGCTCGCGCTGCGCGGTGAGGGCTTCGGGAGTCACACCGAACTCCGCGGCGAGCCGGTCCCGAACGGGGATGTCCCCCAACCGGGCGGCTTCGGTGTCGACGCGCTTGGAGGAGCTCTCGAGCTGCTTCTCGACCGACTCGCTCTTGCTCAGCTGCATTCCGCGGGCGCGGGTTCGAATCTCCGTCAGTTTCGGGTCCGTCATGGCCGGATCCTGGACGGGTACCGGAGCGGGCGTCGTGGGCGTGACGACCTGCATCTGCGGGACTTCCTTGGATGGGCTCGGAGAGGTCGTACCCGCCGTGCCGGCGCGGCCGACGGATGACGGAGCCGGGCCCTCCGCGACGGCGATGCCCGACGTCAACGCCACAGCGAGAGCAATACCGAACGCAGGTTTGGCTCGCAGCATAATGGACCTCCGGATGGGACTTCGGAAAACAGCGAGGAACCCCCTGCACGGAAGGATCGGCCGCTTTCCGAATTCCCTTAGGAACGGTTCGCGGAGGCTCGGCTGCGTGGCCGGTTCGAGCCACGCGCGGTTCGCGCGCCGCTACGTCTTGCGTGCCACCGGGTAGCGCAGGTGCGTCACGCCGACGCCCGGGATCACCTTCGGGTTGCCGAGGAGGGCTGGCGTGCCGGCGAGGTGGTCGAAGAGTCGGACTCCGGAGCCAAGGAGGACGGCCGCGATGTCGACGTGGAGCTCGTCGAGCAGGCCGGCGTTCAGGCACTGCTGGATGGTGTCCGCGCCGTGAACCCCTACGGACTTCCCGGCAGCCGCGACTTTGGCCTGGCTCACGGCGCGTTCGATGCCGTCGGTCACGAAGTGCACCGTCGAGTTGGGTCTCGGCCAACCGGCGGGGATGTGGTGGGTCAGGACGAATGCCGGTCCCCACGCGTGATTTCCGCCCCACCCCTGGGCGACGTCGAACGTGCGCCGACCGGTGAGGACGGCGCCGAGCTCGGCCCAAAGGCCGCGAAGGTGCTCGGCGCTCGGTCCGGACACCCGGAAGGTCATGGGATCCGATCCTCCGGTGGGAAATTCGACGCCACCCGAGCTGAAGTACCAGGCGAACACTTCGGCCACGCCATCGTTGGGATCGGCGACGTAGCCGTCGAGCGACATCGACATGATGGCGACGACCTTCGACATAGCGTTCCTTTCGAGGCGCCTCCGGTGGAGGGATCAGGCGCCGGTGATCGATGACAACCCACCCGTCGTTCGCGTCGTTACTCGGCCTGCCGCACCGGTTGTCCCATGCCCAGCAGGTTCCCCTCGCTGTCCTTGAACCACGCCGCGCGCTCACCGATACCCTTGCTCGGGTAGTTCCCTTCGATGTCCGCGATCCCGTTCGTGGTCTTCAAGCCGGGCAGGTCGTACTCCTCGAACACGACGCCTCGGCTTCGGAGCGCCGCGACGGTGGCCTCGATGTCGGCGACCTCCCAGCCCATCTGCGTGTGCGTGCCGGAAGCCGCTCCCGCGGACTCGAAGAGCGCGAACCGATTGCCGCCGCACTGGTAGAGGAGCCCTCCGGGCCGCTCCTCGATCGGCTCCAAGCTCAGCTTCTCCGAATAGAACCTCCTCGCGCGGGCGAGGTCCCGCGCGGGGAGCCGGGTTGCCACGGAAGCGCTCGAGAGCAACGCGGCACCGCCTTCGGAAGCCGGCTGGTGGAGGAGCATCCACGAGGTTCCGAAACGGTCCCGCAGCATCGCGAAGCGATTCGCGAACGGCGTCCGCTCCATCTTCATGAAGACCTCGCCTCCATCCCGGAGCAGGAGGTAGATACCCTCCGCGTCCTCCTCCCGATCCACGGAGAGCGTCAGGTACGCGCTCCGCATGGGCTCGGCCTGCGGAATGTCGGCGCCCAGGAGCACCGCGTTGCCGATCTCGACGCGGGCGTGGAGGACCTTCTCCTTCCACTCGACGGGTATGTTCGGATTGGGCTGTTCTCCGTGACGGACGACTCCTGTGATCCTGCCGCCGAGATTCCTTTCGTAGAAACGAAACGCCTCCTCGCACGTCCCGCGATAGTTCACATACAGATCGAGCCGCATGATCCCACCCCGTCTCCGGAAAGCCGCCTTCGTCAAACGATGGACTCCTGACGCCCGGCATAAGCGCGCTCCAGCCCCGCGACGTCCAGCTTCACCATCTGGAGCATCGCCTCGGCGACGCGCTTGGCACGCGCTCGATCCTTGTCCTTCATCATCCGGCCGAGCACGGTCGGAACGATCTGCCACGCGACGCCGTAGCGGTCTCGAAGCCAGCCGCACTGTTCGATCGAGCCGCCATCCGAGAGGGCCGCCCAGTAGCGATCCACCTCGGTCTGGTCCTCACAATTCACGACGAAGGAGATCGCATGATTGAAGGGTTCCAGCGGCCCCGCGCTGAAGGCCATGAACGGCTGACCGGCGAGGGTGAAGTCGACGATCTCCACCGAGCCCTCGGGCCCGCTCGGGGTATCGGCGGGGAGCACGGTCACGTCCTCGACGCTCGAGTTCGGGAAGATGGAGGCGTAGAACTTCGCGGCTTCGGCGGCCTGGTTGATGTACCAGAGACAAGGAACGATCTTCGCATCTGCACTGCTCTTCGGATGGAGGGTCATCTCAGGCTCCTTTGGGAGTTGGGTGGAACTGGCCTTCGAGATACCGACGCAAGTGGCGCAAACATTCGGCCGCGACCTCGGGCCCGTGCTTGGCCTTTGCCAGCACGAACGCGCCCTGGAGCACGGCCTGGGTGAAGAGAGCGAGGCTCTCCGGTGTCCACGGAGCGTCCGGCGCGTATCGCTTCTTGGCTTCGGCGATGTCGAGCGCCACTCCCGCGGCATGGGCGCTGATGTGGCGGTCGCACGCGTCCCGGATCGCGGGATTCGTGTCGTACACCTCCTGGACCATCGTTCCGAGGAGACAGGTGAAATCGGGAATCTCGCCCTGGAGGATCGAAGCCCGGAAGTCCACGTACGCGAGCAGCCGCTCGAGCGGATCCTGGAGGAGCCGGTACGGTGCGGACGCGAACAGGCCATCCGCCATCGCGGAGAAGTGATCGGCGGCCGCGAGCGCGAGGTCTTCCTTGCTCCTGAAGTGGTGGAAGAAACTCCCCTTCGTGAGCCCGGCCTCGGCGCAAACGTCGTCGATCGTCGCGGCCGTGTACCCCTTGGCTCGGATCACGTGCATCGCTGCCTCCAGGAATCGTGTCTTGGACTCGTGGGGAGGGGTCGGTGACGACGCCGCGGTCATGCTCTCTCCGTTTGGGATCCGCCGGGGTAACACTGATCCCATTTAACATACCAACTGGTTGGTATCACGTCAAGATCGGGCGGGCAGCGAATCGGGCTTACGCGGTCGGTCCCCTCCGCGATGCACCCCTCCGGGTTCAGATTCACGCCGAAACGGTTGTTTCACATAGGTTTGCACGGCTCTTACCGCAGAACCTCCCTACCCGAAGCCGCATCCAAAGCCATCCTGCAAATTTCGCGGCTCGACCAACCCTCGAGGCATCGCCCATGAAGATCCTTCGCGCGCTCCGCGGCTCCCTCCTCCGCTCGGTCCTGTTCGGAACGATCCTGAACTTCCACTTCCTCGGATGGGCCGAGGCGCAACACCTCAAAGGGCACCCGGCGCTGCGGCACATCACACCGGGGTCGGAACGATCGGAGCGATTCCTCTCGCGTGGCGCGGCCGGCGAAGTCCTGGTCGACCTCATCGTCGTCGGTGACGTCGCGCCTGGGCTCCTTCGCGCGCGCGGAATCGAAGTCGGGACGGTCGCGGGACGGCGCATGACGGCGCGATGCCCGCTCGGGCTCCTCGAGGCGCTCACCCAGATGCCGGGCGTGGAGCGCGTGCAGGTGGCCGAGCGAACGACACCTCACCTCGACCGGAGCGTGCTCGACGCGCGCGCGGCGGCACTCCATCCCGTCCTCGACGGTGCCCTCACCGGGCTCACGGGATCGGGCGTCGTGGTCGGCATCGTGGACACGGGAATCGACTGGGAGCATCCGGATTTTCACAGGCGCGATGGCCGTAGCCGTCTGCTTGCCCTGTGGGACCAGACCTCTCCGGTTGGTACCCGTCCCTCCGGATTCACGTACGGCGCGTACTACGACTCGACGGAGATCCGCATGGGCCTTCTCGACGAGACCGACACGGCCGGACACGGAACGCACGTCGCGGGAATCGCGGCGGGGAACGGACTCGCGACGAGCTCCGGACTGCCCGAGTTCACCTATGTCGGAGTCGCGCCGGAGGCCGATCTCATCGCGGTGAAGACGACGTTCCAGACGAACGCGATCGTGGATGGGGTGAAGTTCATCTTCGACCAAGCGGCGGCCCTGGGAAAGCGGGCCGTGGTGAATCTGAGTCTCGGAACCCAGGATGGTCCGCACGACGGGACCTATGACATGGACCTCATGATCAGCGCGCTCACGGGTCCGGGACGGATCGTCGTGGCGTCGGCGGGAAACAGCGGCGCCACGGATCTGCACGGCCGCGTTCCCGTGACGGGCTCCGTCGAGTCGGCCATGACGCTCGCCGTGCCGGCGTACGTTCCCAAGACCGGCAATGGGAACGACTATCTCCTCTTCTCCGGATGGTATCCGGGAGCGAATCGGATCTCCGTGTCCCTCGTGACGCCGACGGGCGTGACGGTCGGTCCCGTGGCCCGAGGACAGGAGCGCGAGGAGGACACTCCGGACGGCCGCGTGTTCGTCTCCAATGGCGTGACGTCGCCCACGAATGGAGACAACGAGATCTACATCGAGATCTACGATCAGAGCGAGTCGCTCGTGCCCCGGACGGGGACCTGGACGTTTCGCTTCCACCCCGTCCAGGCGACCGAAGCCGGGTTCGTCGACATGTACCTCCACCAAAGCCAGCTCGGCGGCGGAGCGCTCGCGCGGTGGGTCCAGGGACTCATGAAGAACGGAGTCATCGGGTCACCGGGGACGGCGGATTCGGTCATCACGGTCGGGGCCCACACCACCCGCACGAGCTGGACGTCGATCAATGGCTCGACCTACTCGTTCGGCGGCACGACGACGCTCGACGCGCTCGCTCCGTTCTCGAGCGTAGGCCCCCGCCGGGACGGCGTTCGGAAGCCCGACCTCAGCGCGCCCGGGCAAGGGATCCTGTCCACGAAGTCGGCGGATTACGCGGCCGGCACGAACGGGATCGCAACGGACGGCGTCCACGTGCTCATGTCCGGGACCAGCATGTCGGCACCGCACGTGACGGGAGCCGTGGCGCTCCTCCTCGCGCGTCCGGCTTGGTCGGCTCAGGGACCCGCAGCCGTTCGCGACCGTCTGCGCGCGACCGCGCGTGGCGACTCGTACACCGGTGTCGCTCCGAACGACGCGTGGGGATTCGGGAAGCTGGACGTCACAACCTTGGTTCTCGGTACGACGATCACCGCCGTTGATGGAGGTGCGCCCGCGCCAGCTCCTCGGTTCGCGCTCGCCCCCAACGCGCCGAACCCCTTCAATCCTTCGACGACGATCCGGTTCACGCTGGCCACGTCTGATCGCACGACGCTACGGATCTACTCGCCGGGTGGACGATTGATCCGGACCCTGGTGAGCGGGCACCTTGCCGCCGGGCCGCATGAGGCGACGTGGAATGGGCAGGACGACGCGGGTCGACCCGTATCGTCGGGAATCTATCTCTATGAGCTGGCGGCGGGAGCGGATCGGCGGACGAGGAAGATGAGTTTGCTGAAGTAGCGGAGACCACCCCGACGGCAACACAAGAATCGGTCACCGGACAAATGCTCTACGAGTAAGAAGCGATCCCGGGCGAGCCAGCCTCGGACCGTACCGCGGCAGAAGCAGTCTCCTCTTCCGCTCCCTCCCTCAGCCCTCGTACGGACAGAGCCAGAGTCACGCCGAGAGGTGCCAGGTTCAGGATCGCCATGATCCTCGGGTCCGCCCCCAGGTCGTGGGGGACATAGACGTTCAGGGCCGCCCAGGCCAGGAGCGTTCCAGCCAGCATCCTCCAGGTCGGATCGCGGAACGCAACCATCATGGGCAGTAACCAGAGAGGCGGAACGGCCGCGTACGCCTGAGGGATGAACGGACTCCTCAGCGTCGCGAGGATGAGAATCGCGAGCCAAACGAGGGGTTCGCGGCCCCGGGTCCTCCTCGCGGCCAGCACCGTCACGAGGACCACCAAGACCGTGTAGATCCATCCCACGACCCTGGACACCGAGAAGTCGATCCCGGTGACCCCAAATGGCTTCAGCTTGAACAGGAATGTCGGAATCGAAAAGTTCATCGCGAGCGCGGACGGGTTCCGAAACGCGGGAAATGCCTCCCCACTCAAGAGCCGAGGGAGGTGATCGAGGAAGGAGCGGTACATCTCCGCACCGAACAGGAGAAAGCTGAGCACGACGAAGGCCAGAGAGAACGCGCACGTCCAGGCCACGGCACGCCACTGCCGCCGGGCCAGGAGATAGACGACGAGCATCCCCGGGAAGAGCTTGCTCAACGTCGCGAACGCGAGCAGCGCTCCTCCCGCGACCCTGTGGCCGCGATGGAACAGGACCATGGCGAGCATCGCCATCGCGATGACGAGTCCTTGCACGTTTCCCTTCTGCAACAGGCTGAAGGTCGGGATCGCCGCCCACAGGAGAGGCGACAGGAGGAGGGCGCGTGTCCCGGCGATCGACCCGAGCAGCGGCGGCACGGCGACCGTGGCCAGGAGCAGTCCGATTCCACAGACTCCGAACCAGAGCATCCGGTAATCCAGGAATTCGGGCGCCAACGGCAGAAGGGCGCGCGGCAGGAGCAGGAACGGCGGCGGATACTCGTACACGTCGATGTTGAACGCTCCGAGCTTCCTGGACTTCCGGATCTTCGTGGGATCGTCGTCCGGAGCGGTGTACAGGGAGTCGCGGTAGACGTCGACTCCGGAGCTGCTCGCCCGAGCAGCCACGAAGTACGCGGTGGTGCAGGCGTGACGGACCTCCCATTGACTCGCGGGAAGGAACGAGAACTCGGCTCGATCCGGTGAGACCACGAAGACGGCGAGGCGTGAGAGCTGGAGGAGCGCCACGACCATGCCCATCAGGGAGACCGTCCGGAGAGCAGGAGGACAGACTTCCGGATCGATTCGAATCCACCGGCTTCGATGGAACAGGACGGCCATGCCGACGGCGCACGTCAGGCCCAGGGCCGCGGAGATCACCCAGGAGCCGATGAGGCCCATCGAGCCGCAAAGGACGAAGATACCGGCGATGGCTCCTAGGAACGCCGAGAGGGCTCGGTGCATCAAGGAGATCTTCCTCTCTGCCCATCCGGGCAACGGGGAAAAGATCCGCATGAGTCTCTTTCGCGACCGTGACGGGGCGGTCTAGTATCTGCTCCTCGACAAAGTACTCCAGGAAACAGCGCATGGGGAGCGGCCACTTGCCTGTCCCGTCGTCCGAAAGGAAGTTCCCGAACATGGACGCCCCAGTCCTGGATTGGCTCCTCGACTCGGACCCCGCGATTCGCTGGCAGGTGATGCAGGACCTCACCGGTGCGCCCGCCGACGAGGTCGCGGCCGAGCGGGCGAGGGTCGTCCAGGACGGCTGGGGCGCGCGGCTCCTCGCCTCCCAGGCACCCGACGGCAGGTGGAGCGGCGCGGCCTGGAACCGCGGGTTCAACTCCACGATGCACGTCCTCATGCTGCTGCGGGAGCTGGGCCTCGATCCCGCGAGCGACGGGGCGCGGCGTGCCGTGGAGCTCGTCCGCGAGCGGGTGACCTGGGAAGGTTGCGCCCCTCCCGAGTGCGACGCCAATCCGTTCTTCGCCGGCGAGGTGGAGCCCTGCATCAACGGGCAGGTCGCCGCGGTCGGCGCGTACTTCGGCGAGGACGTTCGGGGCCTGATCGAGAGGCTGCTCTCCGAGCAGCTGCCCGATGGTGGCTGGAACTGCGAGGCCGAGAACGGCTCGACCCGATCCTCCTTCAACACCACGATCTGTGTGCTCGAGGCCCTGCTCGACCAGGAGCGGCGTTTCGGCGGCAGTCCCGAAGTCACCTCGGCTCGCCTCCGTGGCCAGGAGTATCTGCTCGAGCGGCGTCTCTTCCGCCGCCGGTCGACCGGTTCGGTGATCGACTACGACCGAAAGCTCGGCCCCGAGAGCAGGAGCCGCCATCCCGCGTTCACCCGGTTTGCCTTCCCCACGTGGTGGCACTACGACGTGCTGTGGGGACTCGACTACCTGCATCGGGCCGGTGTCGCAAAGGACGAGCGTATGGCCGAGGCTCTCGACCTGGTCGCGTCCAAGCGAGACCGCGACGGACGATGGCCGCTCGAGATCCGATACGCCGGTCCGGTGCCCGTGGAGATGGACGACGGCGAGGGACGGCCGAGCCGGTGGATCACGCTGCGCGCCCTGCGCGTGATGGACCGGTACGCGGCGTGATGGCGGCACCGGAGAGGCGAGTCGGGCCCTACCTGGTACTCGAGCGGCTCGGCGCCGGAGGCATGGGCGAGGTGTTCCTCGCCCGGGACACACGCCTCGAGCGCGACGTGGCGCTCAAGCTGCTACCCGCGGAGTTCGCGCGCGACGTCGAGCGAATGTCGCTCTTCCGCAGCGAGGCGCTGGCGCTCGTGCTGGAACGGGTCGAGGGTGTGACGCTGGGCGAGCGCCTGCGCGCGGGGGCGATGCCGCAGCAGGAGGCGCTCCGCGTTTGCGCTCAGATCGCGGAGGCGCTCGAGGCGGCGCACGCGCGCGGGGTGATT
>DASTBC010000127.1 GCA_035712245.1 Candidatus Eisenbacteria bacterium | reverse complement strand
GCACGTGACGTTCACGCTCCAGGCGCTGCAGGCGCAGGCGGGAGCGCTGGGACTGTGAGCGCGGCGAGGCGATCCACCAAGCCGGCACGTCACGCGCGCCCGACGGCCCCGCTCGCGGCCGCCAAGCCCGACGTGCAGGCGCTCGAGCGTTTCCTCCAGTCCCTGGGAGTGGACGCGTCACGGAACCAGGAATACGCGGTGACCGCGGCGCTCCTCGCAGAGCTCTTCGCCGAGTACACATCGGGACTACGCGAGGAGCGCCCGATGCTCCGGCCACTCGCGTACAACGGACGCCCGGACGAGATCGTCTCCGTCGAGGGAATCGTGGTCTACGGGCTCTGCCCGCACCACCTCGTGCCGTATCTCGGCGAGGTCCGCGTGCGTTACATGCCGAAGGAGCAGGTCTCGGGCGCGGGGGCGATGGTCCGCTTCGTCCGCGATCTCGCGCGCGTGCCCCGGCTCCAGGAAGACCTCACCCAATCGATCGCGGACGGCGTTCACGACTTCCTCGAGCCCTCCGGCGTCGAGGTCTGGATGCGGGCGAGGCACCTCTGCATGGAGCTTCGCGGATCCGGCTCGCGAGCGAGGCTCGTCACCGAAGCGCGCCGAGGCGAACCGCTCGCCGCGCCCGGTGTGGGGAACGGACCGGCTCCGAAACGCCCGGCGCGCTGACCCGTGCCGTCGGTCTCGATCGTCCTTCCCACGCGGAACCGTCCCGCGATGCTCCTGGACGCGCTTCGCTCCCTCGCGCGACAGACGCATCTCGAGCTGGAGCTCGTCCTCGTGCGGGACGGCGGCGAGCCGCTCTCCGACGAGGCGCGCGCCGAGCTCGACCGGCTCGAGTTTCCCGCCCGCGTGCTCGAGCACGACGACCCGCCGCAGGGGCTCGCCGCTTCGCGCAATCTGGGAATCCGCGAAGCGCGTGCCGACGCGGTCGCGTTCCTCGATGATGACGACTTCTGGGTGCCGGAGCACGTGAAGCGACTCTCGGACGCGCTGGACCGGGACGCGGACGTGGACGTGGCGTACTCCGACGCGCGGATCTGGCTCGTCTCCTCGTCGGGTGCGGAGGAGGCCGAAGCCCAGCGTGAGACCCTCGTGATCGCTCAGCCCTTCGACCCCGCCGTCTTCCGGCGTGACAGCTTCATCCCGCCGAGCGCGATGGCCGCGCGCCGGAGCGCCTTCGAGGTCCACGGTCTCTTCGATACCGAGCTCCCCTACTCCGAGGACTGGGAGTGGCTCCTCCGGGTGCTTCGCGGCGGGGGCAAGATCGTCCGGGCGCCGGCCGTCACCGCGACCATCCGGATTCACCCGGGAGGGCTGAGCCAGCTCACGCCGGAGCGCGCCGCGGACCGGAAACGAAGCCTTGAGACGATCGCCTCCCGCTACCGGCTCGCCCCGCTGGTCCCGAAGACGTTCTGGGAAGTCGCGCGCGACCTATGCCCCGGCCGGAACGCCTCGACGCGCTGATCCTGGGCGCCGGCGTGGCCGGGCTCTCGGCCGCCCTCTGGCTTCGCGACCTGGGCGTCGAGTGCGCCGTGTTCGAGGAAGCGCGCCAGCCGGGGGGCCAGCTCCACGAGATCCACGCACCCATCGTGAACCACCTGATGGCCCTCGGCTGGGAAGGCTCTCGGGTCGCGGCGGGCGTTCTCTCGGACGCGCGCTCCGCGGAGCTTCCGCTCCTCGTGGGATCGCCCGTGACCTCGGTGCGGGTCCGCCTTCGAACGATCGTGCACGAAGGGCGGACCTATCAGGGGCGGACGATGCTGATCGCGACCGGACTGAGGCGCCGGCGGCTCGGCGTCCCCGGGGAGCGCGAGCTCCTCGGGCGAGGCGTCAGCCTTTCCGCGAATCGCGACCGCACGCAGTTCTCGGGCAGGCCCGTCGTGGTGATCGGCGGCGGCACCGCCGCGGTCGAGGACGCCCTCCTGTGCGCCGAGGTCGGCTCGCCCGTCACGCTGCTCCACCGGTCGACGCGATGGCGTGCGAGAGGCGACTTCCTCGCGCGCGCGCGCCAGGAGCGTC
The DNA here is from genome assembly GCA_035712245.1 of Candidatus Eisenbacteria bacterium. GTDB lineage: Bacteria > Eisenbacteria > RBG-16-71-46 > SZUA-252 > SZUA-252 > WS-9. Next base: position 392 of record DASTBC010000127.1, on the reverse strand, counting down.
GGATCCGGATCGTGACGGGCGCGCGCGTGAGGCGCATCGTCGGGGATTCGCGCGTGCAGGGGGTCGAGTACCGCGTCCGCGGCACGGTGCGGCCGCGAGTCGTCGCGGCGGACGGAGTCTTCGTCCGGGTGGGCTGGGAGCCGCGCTCGGAGATCCTGCGCGGGCAAATCCGGCTCGATCGCGCGGGCTATGTGGTCGCGGGCCCGGGTGGCGTCACGAGCGCGCGCGGTGTGTTCGCGGCTGGAGACGTCTGCTCCCCGCGCTGGCCCTCGATCGCGAATGCCGCGGGTCAGGGAGCGAACGCGGCGATGGAGATGGCGAGGATGCTGCGAAGGATCTCGTGATGCCACGCGGTTGGATTCGGTTGCGGCTCACCAGAAGGACGGGCTGTC
>DASTBC010000126.1 GCA_035712245.1 Candidatus Eisenbacteria bacterium | reverse complement strand
CGTCGTCCTGGAGCCAGGTCTCCTCGCAGAAGGAGGCGAGGTCCTCCTCCGTCCCATCCTCGGGCCACCAGCGCTCCGCGACCTGCCGGACACCCAGGCGGATCCGCTCGGCCTCGCGCGCGCCATGGCGCGCGACGAGCTTGTCGGCGACCCGCGAGGCGGCCTCGGCCAGCGTGGCGGAGGGGGATGCGGTCGTGGATGCCACGAGACCCTCGAGGGCTACGGTAGCGAGTCCGGCGGAGCCACGGGAGGAGCCGTCACCAGCGGGGCGTCGGAATTCCAGATGTCCCGGTGGATCTTCCACCCGCCGGCGCCGCGCTTCCAGAGCACGATGTACTTCCCGGCGTCCAGCTCACGGCCGTCGTTCGCGATCAGCGTGTAGCGGCCCACCTCCGTCGCGTCGTCCCCGAAGGCCTGCACCTCGGCCGTTTCGAGGCGCATCTCCTTCACGGGAAGGGCGAGCACGCCCCTCCACGTCCTCTCGATCTCCACCCGTCCCGATACGGGAGGATTTCCCGGCGGATAGATCTGAGCGTCCTCCGCGTAGAGCGTGGAGATGCGGGCGGCGTCCCCGCGCGAGAAGGCGTCCTCGAACTGGCCGTTCACCGCGTCGATGGCGGCGCGCACGTCCGCGAGGCTCTCCTTCCGCTCCGGGGCACAGCCGATCAGGATCATGGCGACGAGGCAGGCGGTCGCGGCCGAGGCGAGGAGCGGCCGGCGGCAGGGCAGGGTCCGCTCGAACGTCATCGTGTTCCTCCCGGTTGAAGTCGTGACGGGTGTCGCGCCGGATGCGTTCGCAGCGCACTACCCTATCACAGAAGGCGGTCGAAGGCCCGGAGGATGCGGACGGAGGTTAGAGCGGGATCCAGTAGGTGGCTTTGAGGGCGAGAACGTTCTCGGGAGGGATGTCGCTCAGGGCTCTCCAGTCCCGGGAGAAGTCGAAATCCCCCATGGACGCGGTCTCCTCTCGTCCTTGCTGCCAGACGAGGAAGAGGGCCGATCCGGGGCGGTACTCCCAGCGGAGCACGGCGTTGCCGCGGAAGGAGCGGAAGTTGAAGTCGGGGTTCGCCACGTCGAACGCCGCCGCGGGACCGGCGCCGTCCGGATCCACCGTGGCGTCCCCCTCCGCGTCGGTCGTGATCGTGCCCGTGTTCCTGCCGTACACGCTGAAGTCGTACCGGGACGACGTGCGTAGCTCCTTGAGGTCGGTGTAGTCCCCCGCCACGATCAAGGGCTGCACGTAGAGCTGGAGGCTCAGCTTCGGGGAGAAGGTCCAGTCCAGCCGCGTGTCGAGCGAGACCTGGTTCTGATCGAGGGTCCCGAACACGTAGCGGGAGCCATAGGTCTCCGCCGCGGTCGGATCCTCGACCGTCTGGACGTACTGCGCCATGTCCCGCAGCTTCCGGAATCCAGGCTCGAACCGGATCTTGAGCGCCGTCATGGGACTGATCGAGAGCGACGTGTTGATCTGCCGCAGGTGCCCACCGGCGTCGTCCCACGCGACGGTGCCGCTCAGGTTGAGCCGGGTGGACCGTCTCGAGTCGGTGTTGAGGCTCGCGCGGATCGTCCCCCCGGGCGGTAGCGCCGAGAGCGGGCCGCCCCGCGTCAGCTTGTCGTCGTGGTTTCCGGGATACCACTCGCCCCGGAGCATGGTGAACCAGTACGAGGACCACGTCCCCTCCCACACGGCCGCGTACTCCTCGTAGGTCTGCGCGCCGCCGTAGTTCCAGGACCAGTTCGAGAAGACGAAGGCGTCCCAGCTGCGGATCACTTTCCCCGGCTTGTCCTCCTTGTAGAGCGCGAGCGTGGAGAACGCCCTCTGATCGGCGGCGTTCTGGAACCCCAGGTCGTTGATCTCGAATCCCGGGCTCCAGTCCTGATACGTGAGGGATCCCAGCCAGTGCTTTCCGGCGATCTTGTTGAGCGAGGCATGTCCCGCGTAACCGCTGAGGCGGGTGCGGGTCGGGTCGTAGGTGAGATAGTCCGCGTCGGGCCGCTGGTAGTAGCGGGCGCTGGACTGCTGCGTCGCGTCGATCACGTCCTCGCGCCCGCGGACGGTGCTCCCCAGGAACATCGCGTCGAACGAGTACCGCCGGGCCGCCCAGTAGTGATTCAGATCGAGCCCGCCGGCGACCGCGTTCTGCCGGAGGATGCCCTCGATCGCGGGATCGGCGAGATCCCGATGGGTGGCCGTGACGATGCCGCCCACCACCGTGCTCCCCTTCCGGTAGTCGCGCTTGAACCGACCCACGAAGAAGTTCGTGAGGGGGCTCACCGGCTCGTCGTGCATCGCCCCGACCGTGTCCTCGTAGGTCGCCAGCTCGCGGGGCGTGACGGCGTCCAGAACGCCGAGGGTCCATCCCGACTTCGTCTTCCCCGTGAGCTTGGCGGCGGCGGTGATCGTGGTGACGGAAGGCGCGTCCACGTAGACCACGTCATCCCCCGAGATGGTCCGCTGCGGGGCGCGGCCGACTCGCCTTCCGTGGAAGGCGATCGTCGTATTGAAGTTGTTGTAGCTCCGCATGTCCCCGAAGCGAAAGACATCCGCGCCCTCGACGAAGAACGGCCGGCGCTCGGGATAGAAGGTCTCGAACGCCGAGAGGTTCACGACGGCGGGATCGACCTCCACCTCGCCGAAATCCGGATTGATCGTCCCGTTCAGCGTGAGATTGGTGGTGAGCCCGTACTTGAGATCGAGCCCGGCCGCGGGAAACTGGTCGGAGCCGTCGCGAAACGGGTCGGACGGGGAAACGTGGACGTACTCGGAGCGGAGACGGGCGTAGGGAAGGAGCTCCAGGTGCCGCACCGCCTCGAGCGCGCCGAGCCCCGTCAGGTGCCCGTACTTGCTCACCCCCGACTCCTCCCGGAGCGGCGTGAACGAGAACTCCGCGAACTCCTGCTTCCGGTCGATCCAGCGCCGGAGCTGGATGCCCCAGACCGCGTCGGCCGTGGACTCGTTGTAGTGGAGCTGCGAGAGAGGAATCTCGATCTCCGCGGTCCAGCCGAGCGAATCCATGGAGGTGTGCACGTGCCACACCGGGTCCCAGGAGAGGTCCTGGTTCCCGTTGGGCGCGATCGTCGCGTCATTGATGGACCCCGCGGGGCTCACCCGGAACACGACCGCGGTCGAGTGGTCGTGATACGGGTCGAGGAGCACCGCGAAGTAGTCGGACGCGAGATCCTCGTCCCGGCGCACGAGTCTCGACCGGATCCTCTTCGCGTCCTGGTCCTGGAGCCGGGCTCCGACGAAGAGCGCGCCGTCTCCGATCAGGACACGGACCTCGGTCCTCTCGGTGGCCGGTTCCCCTTCCTTGGGCTCGCGCTGGGTGAACCGGTCCGCCGGCGTCGCGGTCTGCCACGCCGGCTCGTCGAGATGCCCGTCGAGGCGGATCGAGCCCGTCAGAGGCATGGCCCGGAGCGAGGGAGCGTCCTCGTGCCGGCGGGCGAGCGCCGCCACCGAGTCCGTGACGGCGGGCTGCGCGGAGGCGGGCGCGGGCCACGCGGTGAGCCCGGCCAGGACGGCGAAGATCGCAAGGAAGACCGCGAGCATCCGTTGCCCTCGGGGAATGGGGGACTTCTCCTCCGACTACGGACGGAAGGGGCGCGTGGTTTCGGCGAACCCATTCCGGTGAACTCTCCGACAGGCCCGCGCGAAGGAAGGTTGGAACCGAGCCAAGGATCTGCGCGGGACTCGTGCTAGCGGATACGGGTGTAGCGGCCGTCGAACACGGCGGTCCAGGTCTTGCCGTCCTCGGACGTCTCCCAGAGCTGTCGGAGCGATCCGTCCTTCGCGGGAGTCCACGTGATCCGCTGTCGCGCGGTCGTTCCCGGCTTGGTCGCGGACGGAGCTTCTCCGGTCATCACCATGGCACCGTCGCGGAAGGAACCGTCGAGCAAGAGCAACGTCCCCTGCTGGTCCATCCAGGTCTGGTGCCATTGCTTCGTCGCGGGAACGTACATGTTGAGGCTCGATCCCTGGAGCCCCTTCGCGCCGCGCCAGGTCTCCTGGAGCACGCATCCGTCGAGGATCGGCTCGATGCGGTTCGTCCCGGCGATCTTGCCGTCGGGAGTGCGGACCTCCCAGGTGCCGATCCAGAAGTCGAACTGGTGGAACTCGGGAGCGGCGCAGGAGCGCTTCGCGGCGGGCGGTGTGGCCTTCGCCGAGTCCGGCGGGACCTGGGCGGACGCACGCGCGGGAAGCGCGGTGATGGCGACCAGCGAAGCACACGCGAGCAGCGCCACCGCCGTCAGGATGGGGCGCGGGCCTCGCGGACTCACGGAGCTTCGCTCTTGGCCGGCTCCTTGGCTGCCGAATCCACCGCTGCATCCTCCTCCATCACCCACCGCACCGACTTCGAGCACGGGCACATGCCGCCGACGCGCTTCAGCTTCGGCATCTTCCGGATCGCCTGGTCCGTCGTGATCCGCCCGGCGACGACGTCGCGGAGCGTCTCGAGGTAGACCTTCATGTCGCGGCTGTGGAGGTAGGGCTCGGGGAGCGCGGACTTCAGATGGCGCAGGTAGGACTCCACGTCCGTGTACGCCTCGCCGCGGGTCCCGACCATCGTGAACGCGGGTTCGCCCTTCCGGCGGAAGAACGAGAGGTGCGGGATCCGGATCAGATCCTCGTGCGTGATTCCCTCGTGGCGGCCGCCCTCGTCGAGAAGCCGCGTCGCGAGCCGCTCCGCCTCGGAGGGGCTCAGCTTCGGGAGCCTCGCCCGGAGATACCGCTGGTTCAGGTCGGCGATCATCTTGCGGCACTCCTCGTAGTAGAGCGCCTGCGCCTCGGCGTTCTTCATGTTCTTGAAGCCGAAGCGGATGTTCGAGTCGCCGCCCTTCTCGTGCCCGAACATCTCGAGCCCGCGCGGGAGCCACTTGTGGAACGAGCGCTGGATCGCGTTCATCGAGATGAGCTCGTTTCCCTCGGCGGCGCGCTGCACCCAGCGGCGCATCGGGATGACCCCCGCCGCCAGGTGGAACGCCTCCTCGCGCAGCATCGGCGGCATGGACTGCGCGAACGGCTTGTACGCGCAGACGCGCTGCATCGAGAGCTGGTACTTCCCCACGCGGTCGATCACGGCCGCGAAGACCACGTTGTCCACGAACGAGTCGTACTCGAGGTTGAAGGCGTCGAGCACGTGGGAGCCGGTCTGCATGGAGAGGATCTCCTCGACCATCTCCTCCGCCTTCTGCCCGGAGACGCCGCTCCAGTCCTGGGACACCAGGAGGTGGAACATCTGGTAGCCGTGCCGCAGCTCCTCCGCCATGACGCGGAGCACCCAGAAGCGGTCCTCGTCGTCCTGCGCGCGCGCGAGCGTTCCTTCGTGCTGCTGGATCGAGCCGAACTCCGTCGAGGCCTGCGCCCGGATGATCTGGAGCAGGTGCCGCGCGGGCTCCTCCCCCATCTCCTCGGGCTTCGTCATGCGCCGCTCGCCCTTCCTGTCCCCGACCTCGATCGTGTCCCCCATGCCCACCTCCATCTTGGCGCAGAGGCAGAACTCGGGATCGTTCGGGAAGTACTTCTGCCAGTTCTCGGGCAGGAGACCGTAGTCGGGGAAGTTGTGGCGCTGCCAGTGGACGACGGCGTCGTGGAACTTCTTGGGAAGCGTGGTCTGCTCGACCTGCATCGGGCCTGTCCTCAGCTCAATCTACGGTGTGGCCCCGTCCACCCTTCGCTCGAGGGCTTGGAGCGGAGCGTTGTCGAATCCGACGGCCCTCAGGAACGAAGCGAGGTCCGAGTCCTTCCTGTCGACGAGGGTGCGGATCACCGCCACGTCACGGCGCGTCATGTTCTCGAGCACCGCCTCGAAGAGGCGGCGTCCGATGGACCGGCCCTGGTAGTCCGGATCGACGCCCATCCGCTCGATCCATCCCGTGGCTTCCTCGAGGCCGAACTCGCCACCGCGGACATCCGAGAACATGAACCCCACGACGTTCCCCCGATGCTCCGCGACGGGGCAGCCTTCGGGATCGCGCCTCAGGTAGTAGCCGACCCGGCTCTCCCACACGTCCGGGCGGTACTGTCCGGTGAGCCGCTCGTCGATCGAGACGATGCGGGAGATGTCCAGTTCGGACAGAGGACGGACCCGGATCTCGTCGGCGGAAGTCACACGGTGAGAATACCATCGGCGGACCCGGCGGGCGAGCCCTTCGCTCGCACGAGAGGGGCCTAGAAGAGGCTCCGGCGCCGGCGCCGGCGAGCCGCGGTGCGAATGCCCAGCACCCCGAAGATCCCGCGAACGAGCTCGCGCTGGAGCGTCCGCCCGGCCGGCGAGTCCATCGCCTTTCCGAGACGCTCTCCAAGGGTCGGCGCCTCCTCGTCTTCGGAGGCCTTCGCTCCCCCGCCTCGGGAGGCTGGATCGGAGGCTCCTTCGAGCTTCTCCCGCGCGCTTTCCCGGTCGACCGCCTCGGCGTACTCGGCGTGGAGCGGGGAGCGGCGGACGATCGCGTCGACCTCCTCCGGAGTGGCGGGACCCATGCGGCTCATCGGGGGAGGCAGGAGTGTCGCGACGACCGGAGTGGGCGTGCCGCGCGGCGACAGCACCGTCACCAGCGCTTCGCCGACGCCCAGGGTCTTCAGCGTCTCGGGGATGTCGTAGAACTCCGATCGCGGGAACGTGTTCGCGGCCGCGCGGAGCGCCTTCTCGTCGGCGGGCGTGAAGGCCCGAAGCGCGTGCTGCACGCGGTTCCCGAGCTGCGCCAGGATGTCCGCGGGCACGTCGCGAGGCGAATGGGTCACGAAGAAGACTCCCACTCCCTTCGAGCGGATGAGCCGGACCACCTGCTCGACGTGCTCGCGGAATTCCTTGCTCGCCTCGTTGAAGAGGAGGTGCGCCTCGTCGAAGAAGAAGACGAGCTTCGGCTTCTCGAGATCTCCGACTTCCGGCAGATCGCGGTAGAGGGTGGCGAGGAGCCACATGAGGAAGGTCGAGAAGAGGTCGGGACGGTCCTGCATGTCGCCGAGCTCGAGCACGCTGATGACGCCCTTTCCCGCCGCGTCGACCCGCAGCAGGTCCTCGGCCTCGAGCTCGGGCTCGCCGAAGAACGCGCCGCCGCCCTGCTGCTCCAGCTCCGTGACGTTCCGGAGGAGGACCCCCGCGGTCGCTTTCGCCAGGCCGCCGTACGGCTTCAGCTCCTCGGCGGCGGGCCCGGTGAGATGGAGGAGCACGGCCCGGAGGTCGCTCAGGTCGAGGAGCAGGAGCCCCTTGTCGTCGCAGTAGCGGAAGCAGATCGCCAGCGCCGCCTTCTGGGTCTCGTTGAGCCCGAGCGCGCGCGCGAGGAGGAGCGGACCGAACGAGGAGACCGTCGCGCGCACGGGAGTTCCTCGAGTGCCGGTCAAACTCAGGAACTCGACCGGCCGGGCCGCCGGGGCGACGGGAACGCCCACCAAGCCGGCGCGCTGGACCACCTTGGGGTCGGCGGTTCCGGAAGCGGCGAGCCCGCTCAGGTCGCCTTTCACGTCCGCGAGAAAGACCGGGACGCCCGCCTCGGAGAGCTGCTCGGCGAGAACCTGGAGCGTCTTCGTTTTTCCCGTGCCGGTCGCGCCGGAGACGAGGCCGTGCCGGTTCAACATGGAGAGCGGAACGCGCACGCGCGCCTCCGCCGCCACGACTCCGTCACGGAGCGGCGCTCCGACCAGGAGCGAGGGCCCCTGAAACGCATACCCTCCCGCGATTTCCGCCGCGAAGTCACGATCTGGCATGGCGAGACACTAGGCGCGCGAACGCCCCGCGTCAATCGAGGGCGATTCCAGCTTGTGCGAAGCGGTGCGTTTGGCTACATTGCGCGCCGGACGCTCGGCTCGCCGGCGAGCGCGGCCACGCATCGACGCTCCACCAGGAGGTCCCTCGTGCGCACGACGTTTCACCGGTCCCTGCTCGTGCTCTCCACGCTCCTCCTCGCGCTTCCCGCCACGGCCCGGGCCGACGATCCCGCGTTCTGGATCGTGCCGGGCGGCGGCCTCTACTGGCCTCCCGCGGAATTCGGCGTGGAGGATCCCGTTCCCTCGTTCGGCGGCATCCTCGGTCTCCGGCTCGGAGAGCCGGTCGCGCTCGAGCTGCGCGGACACTACACGAAGGCCGACAGCGAGGCCGTGTACGCCGCCAGCTCCGATCTCACGCTCCTGCACGGCGAGGGGAACGTGACCTGGTTCCTCACTCCCCGCTCGCCCGTCACTCCGTACGTGACGCTCGGCGCGGGCGTGATGCGGGCCGACGTCGGCGAGGAAACCGATTCGAGATTCGCCTGGAACGCGGGGGCCGGGCTCCGCGCGAGGCTCACCGACAATCTCTCCATCCGCGTGGACGGCCGGAACGTGAGCTACGAGGTGGGGGCGCCGAACTCCGACGAGGAGAAGATGCGGTACAGCTTGGAGGCGTTCGGCGGCCTCTCCTTCGGCTTCGGCGGGAGTCCGTCCGACGAGGACCTGGACGGAGTGAAGAACGACCTGGACCGGTGCCCGGCGACACCCGCGGGGGCGCGCGTGGACGCGTCCGGGTGCCCGCTGGACGCGGACCAGGACGGGGTCTACGACGGCCTCGACCAGTGCGAATCCACGCCGCGCGGCTCCACGGTCGACGCGGCGGGTTGTCCGTACGATCGGGACCTGGACGGCGTGCCCGACGGTCCCGACGCGTGCCCGGATACCCCGACGGGGGCCACGGTGAACGCCACGGGATGCCCCGCGGACGCGGACGGAGACGGCGTCTACGACGGCCTCGATCAGTGCGACGCGACGCCTCGCGGCTGCACGGTGAATCCGAACGGCTGTCCCACCGACGCGGACCAGGACGGCGTGTGCGACGGTGTGGACACGTGCCCCGACACGCCCTCGGACGTGCGCGTGGACGCCAAGGGCTGCCCGCTCCAGGTCAGCGTGCGCGAGACCGAGCTCATGGAGACGGGGATGATCCGGCTCCAGGACGTCAACTTCGACACCGGAAAGGCGACCATCAAGTCCGAGTCCTTCCGCGTGCTGGACGACGTCGGCGGCATCCTCTCCCGCTGGCCGCAGCTCCGGATCGAGATCGGCGGGCACACGGACGCGCGCGGGAGCGACGCGCTGAATCAGAAGCTGAGCGACTCGCGCGCCAAGGCGGTGCGCGACTATCTCCTGAACAAGTTCCCCGAGCTGGACCCGGGACAGTTCACGGCAGTGGGCTACGGCGAGCGCCAGCCCATCGCGTCGAACACGACGGCACTCGGCATGGCGAAGAACCGGCGGGTGGAGTTCAAGGTCTTGAACAAGGAAGCGCTCCGCAAGGAGAACACGAAGCAGCAGTTCATTCCCAAGGAGTAGGTTCCCAAGGGTCGGGTTGGGAACGGAGGGGAGGGGCCTGTTCCTGGCCGGTGTGGGGTCGGTCGCCTTCGTGCCGCGAGGCTCGAAGCGGCCTTCCCCCATCGGTTTCAGCAGAAGCCCCGGGTGCCGCGGAGGGATCGCGTGCGGCGCCTCAAGAACGGATTCCAGGAGGCCGATCGTTCCGTCAGGCGACTTCGCGCCCTGAGAGACGCGAAGGGCTTCCCTTGCCAAGGAAGGCGGGGATCGTGTGCAGGGGCCGCAGCGATGCGGCCCCCTTTTTTTGCCGGCGGACCGATGGTTCGGATATCGCAAGCCGCCTTTCGTTGACCGCTTCGCACCGTCGTGATATCATCGGGCGTTCCATCGAACTTCACGGCTCGATCGGAGTCGGGTCCGACCGAGCTTTCGAGAACTCCTCCCGCGCCAATCCCCACCGCGAGGAGCAGAAAACTCGTCCGTGTCGCCGGTATCGAGTGTTCTCAGCTGCATCCCCCCTTCGGCTCCGCGAGCTGGCTCGCACGATTACGCCCACCGCTGCGCGAGTAAGAACTACACCATGCCCACCGCGGGCCGCGCACCTCCGTGACGTCGCCGCGAGTCCCTGACCCCTCGGTTCCTCAGGGTGATTCACCTGTTTTCTCCAGGAGGAAATCCATGAAGAAGATCTCGTTGCTTCTCCTCATGGTTCTCGCGATCTCCCTCGGCGTCTCCCCCGCGCACGCGCGTGACGGCCTCACGTTCGACGACCGGGTGGCCGGCACGCACGACCCCGGCGAGCGGAAGGCCGACAACGGTGAAACCGTCTATCGCTGCGCCACCGACGAGCGGGGCCGCAGACCCGTGATTTCCCAGGAGACCATCGACCGCTGGATCCAGGAGAACCGGATCGTGGCGGGCGGCAACATCCCCGTGTACGTGCACGTGATCCGCAAGTCCCAGCGCGGCCAGCTCATCGGTGACGTGTCCGACGCGGACATCGCCGAGCAGATCGCCGTTCTCAACAACAACTTCTCGGGGCGCGACTACGACGGGAATGTCGTCTCCGGCGCTGCGAACACCGGGTACTCCTTCACCCTCGTACAAGTGACTCGCACCACCAACAGCAAGTGGTTCGGAATGACCCCCGGATCACGCAACGAGCGCGATGCCAAGAACGCCCTGTCGATCAATCCGGGCGGCGCGCTCAACATCTTCCTCTGCGGACCGGGACAGAATCTCCTGGGCTGGGCCGTCTTCCCCTGGACCAGCGCGGCCGGCACGAGCCAGGACGGCGTGGTGATCCACTACGCGTCCCTGCCGAACGGATCGCTCGCTCCGTACAACCTGGGTGGAACGGCGACGCACGAGGTCGGCCACTACCTCGGGCTCCTGCATACGTTCCAGGGCGGGTGCGACACGGGCTCCTGCTCCGCGACGGGCGATCAGGTGTGCGACACGCCCGCGGAGCAGACCGCCACGTCCGGCTGTCCGAGCGGCAAGGACACCTGCCCGGCTCCGGGGGCGGATCCCATCCACAACTACATGGATTACTCCACGGACATCTGCTACACGAACTTCACCGCCGGCCAGGACACGCGGATGAACGCCTACGTCACCCAGTATCGCGGGTGGATCGGCGCGACGCGCGTGGCGAACGACGAGGGTGGCCCTGGCGGCATCCTGGACGAGCCGGACCCGATTGGAACACGATTCGATCTGGCCGAATTCGGCGAGCGCAAGACCCACAACGACGAGACCGTCTACCGCTGCGCCACCGACGAGCGCGGTCCGAAGGTCCGGATCCCGACGGAGCAAATCGAGCGCTGGATCCGCGAGAACCGGATCGTGGCGGGAGGCGTGATCCCCGTCCACTTCAACGTGATCTACAAGACCCAGGGCGGGACCGTGGGGAACGTTCCCGACTCCTGGATCAACGCGCAGATCCAGGTCATGAACTGGCATTTCGCCGGAAGGGACTACAACGGCAACCCCGTCGCCGGGGCGGCGAACACCGGGTACACGTTCACGCTCGCGAGCATCGAGCGCGTGAACAACCGGAAGTGGTTCGGCATGACCCCGGGATCGAGCGCCGAGGTCCAGGCGAAGAACGCCATGGCGAACTCCCCCGGGAGCGCGCTCAACATCTATACCTGCTCGCCGGGACAGAACCTGCTCGGCTGGGCCGTCTTCCCGTGGACGAGCGCGGCGGGGACGAACCAGGACGGCGTGGTGGTCCACTACAACTCGCTGCCGGGAGGGACGCTCGCGCCCTACAACCTCGGCGGGACGGCGACCCACGAGGTCGGCCACTACCTGGGCCTCTATCACACGTTCCAGGGCGGCTGCCACTCCGACGGGACCTGCTCCACCGCGGGCGACCAGGTGTGCGACACGCCGGCTCAGGCTTCCCCGACGTCCGGATGCCCGGCGGGGAGGAACAGTTGCACGCAGACCGGACTCGACCCCATCCACAACTACATGGATTACTCGTCCGACGCCTGCTACACGAACTTCACGCCCGGCCAGGACACTCGGATGAACTCCATGGTGACCCAGTACCGCGCGTGGATCGGAGCCACCCGCGTCGCGAACGGCGCGGGCTCGATCGAGGCCGCGCGTGAGCTGGGCGCCGGCGTCGTCGAGTTCCACGCGCGTCCGAACCCGTTCAATCCGCGCACCAAGGTGGAGTTCGGGATCCGGAAGGACGCGATGGTCTCGCTCCAGGTGTACGACGTCCACGGCCGCCTCGCGGCGACGCTGGTGAACCGCCGGATGAACGCCGGCGACCACGCGGTGGACTTCGATGCCACGCGGCTTGCGAGCGGGGTCTATCAGATGGTGCTGAGGGTCGAAGGGGAGAAGGCCCTGGTCCGGAGGGTCACACTCCTCAAGTAATCAGAGTAGCGTCACGCGACGACCCGTCGAGGGGTCGCATCGGGGGCGGGCCGAAGCTGGCCTGCCCCCTTCGCGTGTTGACCCGGCGTCACGGCGGTCCTCATAGTCAATGGGTCCGGAACACGCTGGAACGCACCCGTTCAAGGGAGGGCCGGTGAAGGCTCCCATCGTCGTCACGCCAGGAACCAAGATCCGCCTCAAGGACATCCCGACCGATCACGACGCCGGGCTGGGCTCCAAGGAGAAGGCCCGCGCGCGGCTGGCGAAGGACCTGGAGAAGCTCCGCGAGCTGCAGCATCTCCTGTATGCGGACAATCGCTACGCGCTCCTCGTGGTGCTTCAGGCCATGGACACGGGGGGGAAGGACGGCACGATCCGGCACGTCATGAGCGGCCTCAATCCGGTGGGCTGCGCGGTGACGTCCTTCAAGGCCCCGACCGACGCGGAGCTGGAGCAGGACTTCCTGTGGCGTGTCCACAACGCGGTCCCGGCGAAAGGAATGATCGGGGTCTTCAACCGGTCGCATTACGAAGACGTGCTCGTGGTGCGCGTGCACGACATCGTGCCGAAGAAAGTCTGGTCCAAGCGCTACTGGCAGATCAACTTCTTCGAGCGGATGCTGGACGCGAACGGCGTCGTGATCCTCAAATTCTTCCTGCACATCAGCAAGGCGGAACAGGGCCGCCGGCTCAAGGCGCGTCTCGAGGACAAGGAGAAGCACTGGAAGTTCTCGCCGGCGGACCTCAAGGAGCGGAAGCACTGGGCGGCCTACCAGGAAGCCTACGAGGACGCCATCAACGAGTGCTCGACCGAGTGGGCGCCCTGGATCGTCGTGCCGGCCGACAAGAAGTGGGCGCGCGACTGCATGGTCGCGCGCGCCATGGTGGAGCGCCTCGAGGAGCTGAAGCTGCGCTATCCGAAGCCGGCGGCCGATCTCTCGGTGGCCGTCGTGAGCTAGACCCCGGCGCCTTACTCGGTGCCGGATCCGGTCCGCTCGGTGCCGATGCCTTGCGGGGAGCCCGGCGCGGTTTCCTCGGCCTTCTCGATCTTCTTCGAGTCCTCCGGGGCGGGAGCGGAGGGCTTCGTCTCGGAGGGCGCTTCCGGCTCCGCCGGCGATTCCTGCGTTCCGCCGGTCGGAGCGGACGCGGGTGCGGCCGGCGAGGACTTCCCCTCCGCCTTCGCGATCTTCTGGGCAAGCTCCTCGGCTTCGTCCGAGTCGTTCGCGCGAAGCCACGCCAGCTCGACCTTCGCCTTCGCGAGATCACCGCTCAGGATGTAGGCCTCGCCGAGATACTCGTGGGCCTCGTCGTAGTCGGGCTGGATGGACAGGCACTTCTCGTAAGCGGCGAAGGCCCGCTTCAGGTCTCCGGTGTTCCGCGCGCAGTATCCGACCATGTTCCAGGCCTGGTAGTAGACGGGATCCCGCTCGAGCGCGGCCTCGAACTTCTTGAGCGCCTTCCCGAATCGCTTCTTCGCGTCCTTCTCCTTCCCGGACGCGACCTCCTTCTTCGCCTTCTCGACCTCACCGTAGCCGTCGGCGTAGAGCTTCTCCGCCTCGATGCGGGCGGCCGAGGCCCTTTCCTCGGGTGAAGTGGCCTTTCCCTGGGACGCAGGGGTCGGCATCTCGGCCGGCGTCTGCTTGGGCGGATCCGGCGAGGAGCCGGCGGCGATCGATCGAGACGCCGTGAAGCAGACGAGGAGGACCGCG
>DASTBC010000125.1 GCA_035712245.1 Candidatus Eisenbacteria bacterium | reverse complement strand
GCCGAGTACTAGCGGCCCGAGCTCGAGCCCGCCCCGCGCGCGGCCGGCTCTAGCGGGTCCCGCCCACGCTGGGGCTGGCTCCGCCCCCAGTCTTGGCCGTGACGTCTCCCCACATCCTCACCCGCTGCTCCGGCGCGAGGTAGAGCTTGTCCCCCGGCTTCACGTCGAAGGCCTCGTACCACCCGTCGTCGTTTCGCACGACGCCGTTCACGCGGTACTCGTTCGGGCTGTGCGGATTGGAGAGGACGCGCTGCCGCATCGAGGCTTCGGTCTGCTTGCCGCGCCACGCCTGCGCGTAGGCGAGGTAGAGCCTCTGATCGCCGGTGTAGCCGTCGAGCACCGGCGCCTTCTTCCCCTTGAGCGACAGGTGATATCCCTGCCGGGCAATGACGAGCCCCGCCAGGTCCGCGATGTTCTCTCCCAGCGTGAGCTGGCCGTTCACCTTGAGGCCCGGTAGCGGCTCATAGGCGTTGTACTGCTCCACGAGCACCTTCGCGCGGGTCTCGAAGTTCTTGCGGTCCGTCTCGGTCCACCACATGTGGAGCACGCCGCGTCCGTCGTACTTCGAGCCCTGGTCGTCGAAGCCGTGGCTGATCTCGTGCCCGATCACGGCGCCGATCGACCCGTAGTTGACGGCGTCGTCGGCATCGGGATCGAAGAACGGAGGCTGGAGGATGCCGGCAGGGAACACGATCTCGTTCGCCGAGGTGTTGTAGTACGCGTTCACCGTCGGCGGCGACATGTACCACTCGGACTTGTCGACCTTCTCGTCCAGCCGCTTGCGGTTCCGCTCCCAGTTGAAGTCGTTCGAGCTCTGGATGCTCGAGACCAGGTTCCCGCGGTCGATCGAGAGCGTCGAGTAGTCGCGCCACTTGTCCGGATAGCCCACTTTCACATAGAACTTGTCGATCTTCTCGAGCGCCTTGGCCCGCGTCTCGGGAGACATCCACTCCATCTTCGTCAGATTCTCGCGGTGAGCCCGGATCAGGTTCTTCACGAGCTCCTGCACCTCGGCCTTGGAGGATGCAGGGAAGTGCCTCTGCACGTAGATCTTCCCCAGCGCCTCGCCCATCCGCGCGTCCAGGAGGCGCGCCGCGCGTGTCGGCCGGTCCAGCTGCTTCGAGCGGCCCTGGATCGTCGTTCCGTACATGGCGAACGCGGCGTCGTCGATGCGCTTCGGCAGATAGGAGGCGAACGTGCTCAGGTACCCGACGGTGAGATAGTCGCTCCAGACCGAGGGAGGAGTCGCGGCGAACACCGAAGCGAGCTTGGGAAACGCCGACTTCTCTCCCACGATCACCCGGCGCTCCCCCTTCGGGGACTGGAGCGGAATGCGTGCGGCCTCGAGGTAGAGGTTCCAGGGAAAGCCGGGGGCGAGCTGGCGGAGCTCCGACACGGGCATCGGGTTGTACATCTTCTCGGCTTCGCGCCGGTCCGCTGCGGGCCAGTGTGCTTCCGCGATCGCGCGCTCGAGGTCGAACACGGCGGCGGCGCGCGACTCCGCGTTGTCGCGGCCCGCGAAGCCGAGCATCTGAGCCAGGTATGCCTTGTAGGTTTCCCGCGTCTTCGCGAGCGACTCGTCCTCCTTGAGGTAGTAGTCCCGGTCGGGAAGGCCGAGGCCGGACTGGAACGCGATCACCGCGTACGCGTCCGGGTCCTTGTCGTCCACGCCGATGTACACGTTGAACGGGCCGTCCAGTCCGAGACGCGGCTCGTTCATGAGTCGCGCCACGTCGTCCAGGGTCTTCACGGACGCGATGCGCTCGAGATCGGCCTTGGCCGGTTCGAGTCCTCGGGACTCGATCTGCGCCTCGTCCAGGAATGCGTCATGGAGGTCCCGAAGCTTTCGCTCCTCGCTCCCCGGCTTCGCGTCCGCTCGAAGCCCGGCGATGATCGCCTTGAGACGATCCTCGTTCTGCTTCGTCACCTCGTATCCGGCGCCGGCGGAGGGACGGTCGGCGGGGATCTGGGTCGTCTTCGCCCAGGTTCCGTTCCCGTACGAGAAGAAGTCGTCCCCGGGCTTCACGGATTTGTCGAAGTACTCGAGATGCAGGCCCCAGGGGGCGATCTGAGGCTTGGCCCAGGCGGGCGCGGACGAACCGAGGGACGAGACTGCGAAGGCGAGCGTGACGGCAAGGATCCTTCTCACGGGGAGCTCCTCGTTGGTGGGTGCCGCACCGGGGGCCACGACCGACCGCCCGGTGTGCTTGGAAGCCTGGTCTCCTGTAGGACAGCGGTACGATGCAATACGTTTGGAGTCACCCGCGAGGTTCCAGCCTGAACCAAGGTGGCGGCGCCTGCAAGCCCGTCCCTTCTGGACTTGGGAGCACCTTCCCTGGGCACGTCACTTGCTGCTCCGATCGCGACGAGGTCCTCGTTCCAGGCGAGCGAGGACCTTTCTCTCGGTCCGCCCCCTCGCCCGCTCAGGATGGCCGGGGGGCCACCCCAGAGCCGACCGGCACTCGAAGCCTGGCCACGCACCCTCCGCCGGGACGATTCTCGAGGACGACCGAGCCGCCGTGCGCCTCGGCGATCTGCCGGCTCAGCACCAGCCCGATTCCAGTCCCCTGCGGTTTCGTGGTGAAGAACGGCACGAAGAGGTTCGCCGTGTCCGGGATTCCCGGACCCTCGTCCTCGACCCGGACCTCCACTGCGGGACCCTCGCGGTCCCAGCCCACGCGCACGCCTCCGTCCGTCTCGAGCGCCGCCTCGGTCGCGTTCCGGATCAGGTTGATGAGGAGCTGATCCAGCTGGTCGCCGTCCGCCTGGATCACGACGTCCCGACCGGGCACGACCTCGACCGAGCGCCGCGTCTCGAGCGCCGCGGCCCGCCGCACCCATGCTTCGACGGACACCGATCCCATCTTCGGCGCCGGCAGCCGCGCCAGCCGGGCATGCGCGCTCAGGAAGCGACGGAGCGCTTCCGTCCTCCCCACGATCACCTCGAGGCCGTGATCCATGTCCTCGTCCAGCTCGTCGCGACGCCGTCCGCGGGCCAGCCGGTCGCGCAGGCTCCCCGCGATCGAGACGATCGGGGTGAGCGAGTTGTTGATCTCGTGCCCCAGCACGCGCACGAGCCGCTGCCATGCCTGGCGCTCCTCCTCGCGCAGCGCGCGGCTCAGGTCCGTCAGAACGAGGAGCCGGTGCGGAAGCCCGCCCTGCCGGAACTCCGTCGCGCGCACCTCCCATCGGCCGGCGCGGCCTGGAAACCGGGCGTCCGTGGTGCGCGCCCCCTGCCCGTCGAGACACTCCTCGAGTCCGAGCGACGGCGCGTCGAGGCCGAGAATCCGCTCGGACGGAATCCCCAGGAGCCGCTCCCCCGCCCGGTTCACGAGCCGGAGCCGCCGCTCCTCATCGAACACGAACACCGCGGCGTCGATCTCCTCCATGACCTTGCGTAGGAGCGCGGTCGCGTCGAGCGCGCCGAGCCGGTGCTCGCGCAGCGTCTGCCCGAGCGCGTTCAGCTCACGGAACGCGAGTCCCAGCGCGTCTTCGGACCGCGTGTCGCGCGTGCGGATCGAGTAGTCCCCCTCGAGCAGCGCGGCCATCATGTTGGAGAGAGTCTGGATCGGCCGCACCACGCGATCGCGCAGCCGGAGCACGAGCGCGCACCAGAAGAAGCCGACGAGCGCGGTCAGAGACCACTGGATGCGCGGCGGGAGGTCGGAGGTCCAGAGGAGAGCCATCGCCAGCACCGTCCCGGGCAGACCCGACAGGAACCCGAGGAGGAGAATTCGGCTCTCGAACCCGGGCCTGCGCTGGCGCGCCGGCTCAGGGCGCGAGGTCATGCTGCTGGAGCCGGCGGTAGAGCGCGCTCCGGCTCAGCCCGAGCGCGTCCGCCGCGCGTGAGACGTTCCCCTCGTGCTTCTCGAGCGCGCGCCGGATCAGGTGCCGCTCCACCTCGTCCAGGGTCATGTCCTCGACGCGGTTCGCCTGGTCCCGAGCGGGCCGGAGGAGCAGGTCCTCCACGCCGATCGCGCGATCGCTCCCCGTGAGGAGCACCGCGCGCTCCACCGCGTGCTCCAGCTCGCGCACGTTCCCCGGCCAGGAGTGCTGCATCAGGGCTTGCATCGCCTCGGGCGTGAAGCCGGACAGCTTCTTTCCGTATCGGGCCGCCGCCGCCGCGAGAAAGTGGTTCGCGAGACGGGGCAGGTCGTCGGTTCGGTCGCGCAGCGGCGGAAGCCGGATCTCCACGGTGTTCAACCGGTAGAGCAGATCCTCGCGGAAGCGCCCTTCGGTCACTTCCCGGTTGATGTCGATGTTCGTGGCGGCGAGGACGCGCACGTCGACCTGCCTCGCGCGCGACGAGCCGACGCGCTGGAGCTCGCCGGTCTGGAGCACGCGGAGGAGCTTGGCCTGCTGACCCGCCGGGATGTTCCCCACCTCGTCCAGGAAGAGCGTGCCGCCGTCCGCCATCTCGAAGTAGCCGACTCGATCGCTGCGCGCATCGGTGAACGCTCCCTTCACGTGGCCGAACAGCTCGCTCTCGAAGACTCCCTCCGCGAGTCCGCCCGCGTTCACCGTGACGAGCGGGCGATCGGCGCGCGGCGAGAGCCCGTGCAGCCACCGCGCCACGACCTCCTTCCCCGTCCCGTGCTCCCCCGTGATCAGGACGTTCGCCGACGAGGGGCCGATCCGCTGCAGGAGATGCAGCACGGGCTCCATCGCCCGCGACTCGGCGATCATCTGGGGAAGGCCGTCGCGGCGGAGGAGACGGTTCTCCCCCTCGAGGCGCTCCGTGCGCCGCAGGGCGCGCGAGAGATCCACCTGCGTGCGCAGCGTCGCCGTGAGCCGCGCGTTGTCCCAGGGCTTCTCGATGTAGTCCCGCGCGCCGCGGCGCATGGCCTCGACGGCGCCCTCGACGCTCCCCCACGCGGTCATCACGACGACGGGAAGCAGTGGATCGGCGGCGCGCAGGGCCGAGAGGAGATCGAGTCCTTCGCGGCCGGAGGTCGTGTCGCGCGCGTAGTTCAGATCCATGAGCACGGCATCGAACTCGCGGGCGTCGACCGCGCGGAGCACGCCGGCCGGAGAGCCCGCGGTCTCGACCTGGAACCGCTCCCCCTTGAGAAGGAGCCGGAGCGCCTCCAGCACGTCCGGCTGGTCGTCGGCCACGAGCACGCGGGCGGAGTCCCGATCCATGCGGTGATGGTACCCCAGGTCCTGCCCGCGCGCGGGGCGATGGGGCATCGGGGATGCCCTACTGCTCGCGAAGCGCCAGCACCGGGTCGATGCGGCTCGCCCTCCGCGCCGGAACGAACGACGCGAGCGCGCCGACGACGAGGAGCGCCGCGACCGCACCGGCGAGCGCCGGAGGATCGGCCGCGCCGATGCCATAGAGGAGCGAGGACAGGAGACGCGTGAGGAAGAGGGCCGTCGCGACGCCGACCACGCCGCCCGCGAGGACGAGCCGGATTCCCCGGCCCAGGACGTGTCCGATCACGCGGCGCTGCGAGAGCCCGAGCGCCATGCGAATCCCGTACTCGCGCGTCCGCCGCGCGACGAACTGCGAGATCATCCCGTACACGCCCACCGCGCCGAGCACGAGCGCGAGGGCCGCGAGGAGCGACAGGAGCGTCGCGACCTGGCGCGGCGCGCCCACCGCGGCCTCGAACACCGACTCCATCGTGGACGCCTTCTGGAACGCGAGGTTCGTTCCCTGCCGGCGGATCGCGGCCTGGCCCGCCGAGAGGATGGCGGCGAGATCGCTCTTCGAGCGCGCGGCGAGCACGTACGTGACCCGGTGCGGGGCATACGAAATCTGGTCGAGGAGCATGTACCGCGCGGGTTCTCGCCGGTCGATGAGATCCGCCTCGGCCACATTGCCCACGATCCCGACGACGCGCTCCCCGCCCTGGAAGCCCGTGTGGAGGATCCTTCCGATCGGATCCTCGTTCGGGAAGTACTTCGCCGCGAGCGCCTCGTTGATGACGACGACACGCTCGGTCGTGGGCCCGTCGGTGGGCAGGAAGCCGCGTCCCTTCCGGACCGGAATGCCGAGGACCTCGAAGTAGTCGTTCGTGACGAGACGCATGTAGGTCGTGGATACCTCGAGCTCGGGCTTTCCTTCGACCGAGACGCCCCACGAATCGCCCGGCCCGCGAAGCGGAAGCTTCTGCACGGCGGCGGCACGTCGCACGTTCGGGAGCCCCGACAAAGCCGGCATGAGATCCAGGATCGCGCGGCGGCGCTCCTCCATGGAGAGATTCCGGGGGAGTGTCGCGTCGAGAACCGCCACGCCTTCGGTGTGCACCCC
Source organism: Candidatus Eisenbacteria bacterium (assembly GCA_035712245.1). Taxonomy (GTDB): domain Bacteria; phylum Eisenbacteria; class RBG-16-71-46; order SZUA-252; family SZUA-252; genus WS-9. The sequence goes on along the minus strand of DASTBC010000125.1, from coordinate 2,757 downwards.
GGGATCGATGCCCTGGAGCTTCCCCACGCTCCGGAGGAGGAGTCCCGCCCCCGCGGCGAGCAGCACCGCCAGCGCTACCTGCGCCACGACGAGCCCGCTCTCGACCCTGCTGCCCCGCGCGGAGACGCCCGCGGTGCGGGAGCCCGACATCGAGCCGCGCAGGCTCCCGCGCCAGACGACGATGGCGGGAATCAGCGCGATCAGCGAGGCCGCGAGGAGCGACGCGAGGATCGCCGACCAGAAGAGTCCCCAGTCGAGTCGCGCCGCGTCGGAGAGCGGGCCGAGCGGCAGCGCGCGCACGAGCACGTGATACCCCGACGCCGCCAGCATCGCCCCGGCCGCGCCGGCGAGGGCACCGATCAGGAGCGCCTCGACCACGATCTGCTGGACGAGCCTCCTCCGGCCCGCGCCGAGGGCCGCCCGAACCGCGAGCTCGGCGGTGCGTCCCCCGACCTGCCCCACCATGAGCGCCGAGGCGTTCACGCACGCCATGGAGAGGAGGAGCACCATGGCGACGAGCGTCGCGAGGAGCGCGGGCCGGATGGGTCCCATGAGCGCCTCGCGAAGAGGCGTGATCGCCGGCTCGCGGGTCTTGTCCCACTGGGACGAGTACGTGAAACGCTCCCGGAGCCTCGACACGAGCGCGGCGAGCGGCCCCTCCATCCGGTCCATGCGCCGGCCGCGATCGACCCTGCCGACCAACTCGTAGTTCCCGACACGGTTCTCGGGATCGAGCGGCGTCGCCATCCAGAGCCTCACGGTGGGATTCGGAAACCAGAACTCGGGCGGCATCACGCCGACCACGGTGCGCGCGACTCCTCCGATCTGGAGCGCGCGCCCGAGGATGTTCGGATCCGCTCCCATCTCGCGCCACATGGCGTCGCTCAGCACCACCGTGGGCTCCGATCCCAGCACGTCGTCGCCGGGCTGGAACACGCGTCCCTTGGCGGGACTCGCGCGGAGCACCTGGAAGAGCTCGGCGGAAGACGCATACGCCGGCACGAGGCGAAGCGGCTCCCCGGGCACCTCGAGCGTGTTCTCGATCTCCATGCCCGCCGCCATGGACTGGAAGCCCTCGAACTCGGGCCGGAGGTGCAGGAACTCCTGCTCCGTCCAGTCGCCGGGCATCCAGAGGACGCCGATCTCCTCCTCGCGCGCAGAGGGGAGCGGCTCGAGGAGAATGGGACGGATGACGCTGACCACCGCGGCCGTGCCTCCCGCTCCCAGCGCGAGGGTCAGCACCGCGAGCCACATGTACGCGGGACGCGTCGCGAGTCGCCGCGCGGAGTACTTGAGGTCCATCCAGAAGCTCTCGATCATCGCTCTCATCGCGTCACCGGACGACGAATCCGTGCGTCTCGAGCTCGGCGGCCCTGGGTTCGGTCTCCTCGCGTACGATCTGCCCGTCGAGCATGTGGACGGTGCGCTCGGCATAGAGCGCGTACCGCGGATCGTGCGTGACCATGCAGATCGTGGTGCCTCCCCGATGGAGCTCGCGCAACAGCTCCATCACGGTCTCCCCGTTCTTCGAATCCAGGTTGCCCGTGGGCTCGTCCGCAAGGAGGATCGAAGGCGTTCCCGAGATCGCGCGGGCCACGGCGACCCGTTGCTGCTGCCCGCCCGAGAGCTGCGACGGATAGTGGCGCACCCGGTGCGCCATGCCGACCCGCTCGAGGGCGCTCTCCACACGCTTCTTCCGCTCCGCGGCGCCGGTCCCGCGATAGGCGAGCGGTAGCTCCACGTTCTCGTACACCGTGAGGTCGCCGATCAGGTTGAACGCCTGGAAGATGAATCCGATCTCGCGGTTCCGCACGCGCGCCTGCTCCAGCTCGTTCAGCCCCGAGACGTTCTTCCCGTTCAACGCGTAGGTTCCCTCGGTGGGCGTGTCGAGAAGCCCCAGGATCGAGAGGAGCGTGGTCTTCCCCGAGCCCGACGGCCCCGCGATGGAGAGGTACTCCCCCGCGCGGATCTCGAGCTGCACCCCCGACAGGGCGTGCGTCTCGACCTCGTCGGTCACGAAGATCTTGCGAACTCCTTCCAGCCGGATGAGCGGCTCGCCGTTTCGCTTCATGGGTTCTCCTCGATCCTGGATCAGCGGACGCGCAGGCGCGGGTGGTCGTCCCACTCCGACAGGTCCGACAAGACGACCTCGTCTCCTTCGTTCAAGCCTTGCAGCACTTCTACCGCGTTCACGGAGCCGCGCCCGAGCCGCACCGGCACGCGCCTGGCGTGCTGGCGGTCCGGCTCGAGCCGGTAGAGCCCCACCGTGCTCTCGGGCGCCCCGTGCACGGGGCGCCCGACATGGAGCACGTTCGCGAGGCGGTCCACCTCGATCGTCCCGTCCACGGTCATGTCGGGCCGCGCCCCCTCGGGGAGGCCCCCCTCCAGCGTCACATCCACCGTCACCGTGCCGTTCTGCACGGCCGGGTCGATGCGCGTCACGCGCCCCTTCGCGATCCCGTTCCGCGTGTCGATCGAGGCGGGCTGGCCGATGCTCACGTCGCGCGCCTGCGTCTCCGGGACCCGGAGGACCGCCTTGAGGCGGCCCGGCTGCGCGACCACGGCGAGCGTGTTGCCGGGCGTCACCCACTGCCCCACCTCGAGCGGCAGCCCTTGGAGCACGCCGTCGGCCCCGGCCACGACCTTCATGGAGCTCACCTGCCCGCGCTGGAATCGAGAGATCGCCTCGAGGCGCTGCACCTGCTCCCGCTGGATCGCGAGCTGGGGCTCGATCGACGACCGGATCATGTCGAGACG
>DASTBC010000124.1 GCA_035712245.1 Candidatus Eisenbacteria bacterium | reverse complement strand
TCGGGCTCGCGCTGAGCGATCCCGGCGAGGTACTCGCCACGCCGTTCCGGTCGATCCGGATCGACTCGGTGCGCGAGGCGCCGGGTCGCATCGCCACGGCCGCCCGCGAGTCGGGCGCGGAGGCCATCGTGGTCGGTGCGCCGCTCGGCCTCGAAGGGGAGGAGGCGCGTCCGGAGATGCGCCGGGTGGAGCGTCTCGCGACGGCGCTCCGTCGCGAAACGGGGCTTCCCGTCCATCTCGTCGACGAGAGCCTGAGCACGCGCGAGGCGGAAGCTCGCGTGCCCGCCTCGAGACGGACCCGCTCGGGGGATGCGCAGCATGCCGCGGCCGCGGCCGTGATCCTCCAGCGCTGGCTCGACCGTCCGCGGAAGCGCCAGGACCGCGCGAAACCCGCGCCGGAGAATCGTCCGTGAAGCGCCGCACCAAGCGCGCCCGGAGGACGCTCGTCCTCGGAGGCATCGTGGGCGTCGTTCTCCTCCTCGGACTCCTCCTCTCGCCCACGTCCGTCACCCGCCACTTCGAGATGCGCGAGGTCCTGATCCCGCGCGGCGCGTCGATCCAGGCGATCTCGAAGATCCTTCACGACGAGGGGCTCGTGGGGAACGAGAAGCTCTTCGTGCTCGCGGCGCGCGTGCTGGGGTACGACAAGGATCTCAAGGCGGGCCGGTTCCACATTCCCGTCGGCTCGAGCACGTACCGGATCCTCCGCCAGCTCGCGAAGGGAATGGCGGCGGAGGACATGGTGACGATCCCGGAGGGCCAGCGGCTGGAGCAGGTCGCGGAGATCCTGAGCCGCGACGCGAAGATCGACCCCGTGCAGTTCCTGGAGCTCGCGACCGACTCGGCGTTCGTGCGGTCGCTCGGGGTTCCCGCCGATCGGGTCGAGGGCTACCTGTATCCGGAGACGTACCCCTTCTATCCGCTCCTGAGCCCGCAGGAGGTCATGCGCGTCATGGTCGAGCGGAGCCTCAAGGTGTTCGGCGAGGAGATGGCGCAGCCGAACGCGAGGCAGGGGCTCACGCTCCACCAACTCGTGACCCTCGCGTCGATCGTCGAGGCCGAGGCGCAGGTCCCCTCCGAGCGCCCGCGCATCGCGGCCGTCTTCTACAACCGCCTGCGCGACGGTATGATGCTCCAGTCGGATCCCACCGTGCTCTACGCGATGGGAGTCTGGAAGGCGCGCGTCTTCTACCGGGACCTCGACGTGAAGTCACCCTACAACACCTACCGGAATCGGGGCCTACCCCCCGGCCCGATCTGCAGCCCGGGCCGTGGCGCGTTCCACGCCGTCCTCTTCCCGCTCCCCGATTCCACCGAGATGTACTTCGTCGCGCGGGGTGACGGAACCCACATCTTCTCCCGGACCTGGGAGGACCACCTGCGCGCGATCGCGATGGTGCGTGCCCAGGCGCGCCGCGAGTCGACGCTCGTGCCCACGGGGCCCGGAGTGGTGCGCGACGTCCCGACGCTCCAGGCGGCTCCAGTCCAGGGAGCGCGGGCGGGCGGGAGGGACAGCGTCCGATGATCCGCCGCGCGTCGTCGATCGAGCTGGGCGGCCCGGGCGTCGACCCCGTGCTCCTCGGGAAGCGCGAGCGTCTGTCGGCGCTCCTCGGCGGCATGGGCCGGACGCTCGTGGCCTACTCGGGCGGCGTCGATTCTTCCTTTCTCCTCGCCGAGGCGCACCGCGTTCTCGGGGCACGCGCGCAGGGCGTGATCGCGAAGAGCCCGTCCCTTCCCGCGACCGAGCTGTCCCAGGCGCTCGACCTCGCGGCGGAGCGGGGCATTCCGGTCCGGATCGTCGAAACCCGGGAAATGGACCGGGCCGCGTACCAGGCGAACGGGCCCGACCGATGCTTCCACTGCAAGACGGAGCTCTTCCAGGTGCTCGAGCGGATTGCCGCGGAGGAGTCCTGGGACTCTCTCGCGTACGGCGCTCTCGTCGACGACCTCGGAGACGTTCGTCCCGGGATGGCGGCGGCGGAGCGCTGCCGCGTGCGGGCCCCTCTGATCGAGGCGGGCCTCGGGAAGCTGGAGGTGAGGATCCTCGCCCGCAGGATGGGCCTTCGGGTCTGGGACAAGCCCCAGTCCGCGTGCCTCGCCTCCCGCATTCCGCACGGGAGCCCCGTCACCGAGGAGAAGCTCGCCCAGGTGGAGCGTGGGGAAGCGTGGCTGCGCGATGCCTTCGGCCTCGGGGTCGTCCGTCTTCGCCATGAAGGAAGGACGGCCCGGATCGAGGTTCTTCCGGGTGAAATTCCCCGCCTCGCCGCCGAAGAGGCTATGCTACTGATAAAACGTGAGTTGGCGGGCATCGGATTCGACGAGGTTCGGATCGATCCCAGGGGATACCGCCGCCCCGACCCTCAACCCGAGACCTGAGGAGGAGTCCATTGGCACCCGCGGACGAACCCCGCCGGCGGCAGCGCCGCCAGGCCGCTCGTGAGCCCCAGGGGGTCGAGATCCCCTTCGGCCGGAAGAACTACATCCTCTTCGCCGCCGCGGCGGTCGTGATCCTCGCGGGGTACGTCGCCCTCTCCCGCGGGTCGATCACCCTGGCGCCGATTCTCCTCCTCACGGGCTATCTGGTTCTGATTCCGTGGGGTATCCTCGCCAAGTAGTTCTGGGGCGAATAGCTCAGCTGGTAGAGCACTTGCCTTACACGCAAGGGGTCACAGGTTCGAGCCCTGTTTCGCCCACCAGAAATCCATTCCGGACCCCTCTTAGCGCGTTCTAATCCTTGACTTTGTCGGAGATCGGTGGTATTCTTTTGCAGTATTTCCGAGCAGACTCCAAGGACGGCCTACATCGCCGGAGGGCAGTCGTACAGTCTAAGTGCTTGCCCCACTTCGATATAAAAACCTGAAAACTGGAAGCAGATTGCTTGAAAGGAGGTGTGTTCAGCGCCAGGCATCAAGCCTACCACTTTCGTGACTTTTTAAGACCTCTGCATCCGTGTGCATCAAGCAGCTGTTGACCCTAGGAGGTGTCATGATGTTGAAAGTGGCCAAGCTGGGCATTGCGATCGCGGCAGTTATGGCTTGGATCGTCCCGGCCGCCTATGCCGGAGTTCCCGATGCCTCGACCTCGTTCTACGTTCCGCAGCGCGGGACGGTGGCGAGTCCGATCGAGGGGACGTCGGCGGTGACCGTATTCCGTGCCTGCCCGAACAACGAGGGTGGGACGAGCCTTCCGAACAACGCCCGGGTGAAGGTCGTGGTCCGGGACTCGAACTCGAACGGGATTCCTGGAATCGCGGCGGCGGACATCTGCCTTCTGTTCAATGGCGGGACGCCGGCCCAGGGGTTCAGTGGGGTGGGAGCGGACTCGGTGATCGCGAATGGGCAGTTCAACCAGTCGCCGCTTTGTCCGGACGTTCGCTGCGTGTCTGCGGACGCGGAGACGGACGCGACGGGGACGACGTACATCACGTTCACGGGCTCGACCCCTGGCAGCCCTGGCGTGGGGACGCGGAATCCGGCGCGGAAGTGGGGACACTACGACACGAAGATTCCGGT
>DASTBC010000123.1 GCA_035712245.1 Candidatus Eisenbacteria bacterium | reverse complement strand
CTAGTACCGCGCCAGCTGCCGGATCGCCTCGGTGATGCCGTCCACCTGGGGCAGGATGGCGTCCTCGAGATCGGGCGCGTAGCCCACCGGCGTGTCGGTCGCGCCGATCCGCCGTACGGGCGCGTCGAGCGAGTCGAAGTGATGCTCCGCGATCAATGCGGCGATCTCCCCTCCGAATCCCGCCGTCAGGGCATCCTCGTGCAGCACGAGCACGCGCGCGGTCTTCTCGACGGTGCGCCGGATCGCATCCTTGTCGAGCGGCACGAGCGTGCGAATGTCGATCACCTCGACGCTCACTCCTTCCGCCTCCACTCGCTGCGCCGCGAGGAGCGCGCGGTTGACCGTCGCGCCCCACGTGATCACGGACAGATGGGCGCCCTCGCGGGCCACCCGCGCCTTCCCGAACGGGATCATGTAGTCCGGGCCGGGGTAGGGCCCCTTCGCGTAGGGCTGGCGGTAGATGTGCTTGTGCTCCAGGAAGAGCACGGGATCGTCGCAACGAATCGACGTCCGCAGCAAGCCGTTCGCGTCCACCGCCGTGGACGGGAACACGACCCTCAAGCCGGGACAGTGCGCGAAGATGCTCTCCCCGGACTGGCTGTGATAGATCGACCCGCCCTGGAGATACCCGCCGGTCGCCACGCGGATCACGAGGGGGCACGAGAAGTCCCCGTTGGAGCGCCACCGAAGCATCGAGAGCTCGTTCCGGATCTGCATCATCGCGGGCCAGATGTAGTCGAAGAACTGGATCTCCACCACGGGCTTGATTCCGCGCGTCGCCATCCCGATCGCGCGCCCCACGATGTTCGCTTCGGCCAGGGGCGAATTGAACACGCGCTTCTTCCCGAACTGCTTCTGGATCCCGTGGGTGACCTTGAAGACGCCGCCCTTGCCGGGAACCGCCGCGAGGTTCTCCTCGCGCGTCGCGTCGGCGACGTCCTCGCCGAACATCACGATCCGGCCGTCCCGCGCCATCTCGTCCTTGAGACAGCGGTTGATGAGCGTGACCATGGTCTCGGGCTGGCCCTCGAACCGCGGCTCCGTCTCGAACGCGGGGCTCGCGGGATCGACCGTGGGCGAGTAGAGGTGGTCGTAGATCGTCTCCGGCTTCGGCTTCGGGGCCGCGAGCGCCTGGGCCTCGGCCTCGGCGATTTCCGCGTCCACGTCCCGCTTGATCCGGTCGATCTCCTCCTGCGACGCGAGGCCCTCGCGCATCAGGTACTGCGGGTAGGTCACGAGCGGGTCCCGCCGGGCTTCCTCCTCGCGCTCGTGCGCCGGCTTGTACGACACCTCGTCGTCCGACATCGAGTGCCCGTACGGACGGATCACCATCGCATGGAGGAGCACCGGGCCCTGTCCGCCGCGCAGGTGCTTCACCGCCTCGGTCATGGCCTGGTAGGACGCGAGCGGATCGGTCCCGTCCACGCGCATCACGCGGAGCCCGGGCACGGACGACATGCACCGCCCGATGTCGCCGCCAGGCGTCTGCGCCTCGACGGGGACCGAGATCGCGTACTGGTTGTCCGTGATGAGGAAGAGCACCGGGAGCGCCGCCGTGGCGGCCGAGTTGATCGCCTCCCAGAATTCGCCCTGGCTCGTCGTGCCGTCGCCGGCGGAGACGTAGGTGACCTCGTCCTTGTGGGCCGGACGGCGGTCCTTGATGTCGTGGAGGATCGTGAGGAGTCGTCCGCCCTCGGCGCACCCCACGGCCTGGAGGAACTGCGTTCCCGTGGGGCTCGACTGCGACACCACGTTGGCGCGCTTCAGGCCCCAGTGGGCCGGCATCTGCCGGCCGCCCGAGTTGGGATCGGCCGCCGCGCCCACCGCCTCGTAGAGCATCTCGAGCGGCGTCATCCCGAGGGTCAGCATCAGCGCGCGGTCCCGGTAGTACGGGTAGAACCAGTCGTACCCTTTCCGGAGCGCCATGCCCGCCGCCACGAGCACGGCCTCGTGGCCGGCGCCGCTGATCTGGAAGTAGATCAGGTTCTGCTTCTTGAGCTTGATCTCCTCGTCGTCGAGCTTCCGCGAGAGAAGCATGAGGCGGTAGATCTCGAGGAGCTCGGCACGGCTGAGCTCGGGCGGAGTCTTGACATCGACGCGGAGCGCCACGGGGTTCCTCCTGGGGGCGGGATTTGGCACTTGAGCGCGTCCATTATAACGGAGAGACTTTTTCGCCGGTACCCCGTACGCGGCGCCGGCGCGGCGCCCGGAACCGGCAGGAGCGAGAGGAGATGACGGTCGAGACGAGGCGGGTTCAGCAGGTGACGTTCCCGGGCCCCGAGGGGGGCCTGGAGGGACTCTGGTCCGACCCGGGCCGGGGGCTCCCGCCTGCCGTGATCTGCCATCCGCACCCCGCTCACAAGGGCTCCATGCACAGCAAGGTCGTGCACACGGTCTACCGGGTCCTGGAGGAGGCGGGGCACGCGACGCTCCGGTTCAACTTCCGGGGCGTGGGCCGGAGCGAGGGGAGCTACTCCGGGTGGGACGGAGAGGTCGGCGACGTCGCCGCCGCGGCCGCGTTCGCTCGGGAGCGGACCGGGATCCGGCCGCTCTGGCTCGCCGGATTCTCGTTCGGCTCGTGGGTGGGAGCGAAGTTCGCGCTCGCCGACGGCCAGTGCGAGCGTTTCCTCGCGCTCGGAGTGCCGGTGACCACGAACATCGACGGGCGCACCTTCGAGTTCCTGGACCGGCCGCCCGCGCCCATGCTGATCGTGCAGGGATCCAAGGACCAGTACGGCTCGCGCGAGGGCGTCCTCGCGCTGGCCGAGCGCCTTCGCGCCGCCGGCGGTCCCGACCGTCCCGTCGAGGTACGGTTCGTCGAGAACGCCGACCACTTCTTCACGGGACATCTGACCCAGCTCGCCGGCGCGCTGCGCGACGGGCTCGGGCTCACGGAGGCATGAGCATGGATCCCATTCGCGATCGCGCCGCCATCGTCACGGGAAGCACGAAGGGAATCGGCCTCGCCACCGCCGAGGCGCTCCTCGAGGCGGGCGCGCGCGTGATGATCTCCGCGCGAAATGCGCGGGAGCTGGAGGAGGAGGCGGGAAGGCTCTCGATCGCGAACCCCGGCCGCGTCGCCGCGGAGCGGTGCGACGTGCGCGTGGAAGCGGATGTCGCGAAGCTCTTCGAGTGCGCGGACCAGGTGTTCGGCGGCGTCGACATCCTCGTCAACAACGCGGGCGTGGGGCTCCACCGGAGCCTCGCGGACACGACCCTCGCCGAGTGGAACGCCGTGCTCGAGACGAACGTGACCGGCGTCTTCCTCTGCTCGCGCGCCGCGATTCCCAGGATGAAGAAGCGCGGAGGCGGCTACATCATCAACATCTCGAGCCTCGCGGGGAAGAACACGTTCCCCGGCGCGACCGCGTACAACGCGTCCAAGTTCGCGCTGAACGGAATGACGGAGGCATTGATGCAGGAGGTCCGGCACGACGGCATCCGCGTGACGTCGATCATGCCGGGGAGCGTGAACACCTGGTTCGGGGGCTCGCCCCCCGATCCTGCCCAGGAGTGGAAGCTCACCGCCGGCGACATCGCGCGCGTGGTGGTGGACCTCCTGCGCCACGATCCCCGGTCGCTTCCGAGCGCCGTGGAGATCCGCCCGAGCCGCCCGCCCAAGAAGGGCTGATCCTCCGGGGTCCTACGCCCAGATCCAGCCCGTGACGGCCCCGATCAAGGTCGACCCCGCGACGCAGAGCGCCAGGTAGACGAAGGCCCCCCTGGGCCCGAGCCACCGCGACACGACGCCGAACGTCAGGATGTTCACGATCGGGACCGCGAGGAGCATGGAGGTCGCCGGCCCGCGCCCCATCCCCTTCGTGAGGAGCTCCTCCACGAGCGGGAGCTCCGCGCCCGAGCAGAAGTAGAAGGGCACGCCCGTGAGGGCCGCCAGGAAGGACCCCGCGAGGGTCTTCTGCCCGTAGAGAAGATGCACCACGTGCCGCGGCACGAGCACGTCCACGATCGCGGCGAGCGCGAGGCTCACGAGCACCCACGGACCGTACTCGATGAGCTGTCCTCTCAGCCGGCGGAGCACGCGCTCGAGCCGCGAGCGGGTGCGGATCTCCTGGACGGGCAGCGTGCGCTCGGCTTCGGTGAGATCCGCCGGCGGGACGATGGGTCCTTGCACCGGTCCCGGGGGCGACCCGGCCGAGCGCTCCGCCACGGAGCGGAGCAGGCGCACCGCGAGGTATCCCACGAAGAGCCCGTACAGAACCGACGTGAGGAGACGGACCGCCATCCACCCCGGGCCGAGCACCTTCCACGTCAACAGGAGCACCGGCACGCTCACGGCCGCGCCGGCCGTGAGGAATGCGAACGTGTGCTTCAGGTCGCTCCCCCGGCGGCGCAGGGTGACCGCGAGCGGGACCATGCCGCACGTGCAGAGGGGGATCAGGGCGCCGGTCGTGGAGGCCACGAGCATCGTCGCGGGATGTCGTCCGGTGAGGAAGCGCTCGATCGTCCGGTTCGATACGAACTCCTCGAGCACCGCGGCGAGGATCAGCGCCACGAGGAAGAGCGGAACGATCTCGAGCGAGGCGTCGAGGAAGACGCGCCAGACCGCGGCCACGATGCCGGTGGGCTCCATCCGGCCATTGTACCGTCGCCCGGGGCACCTTGACACGAAGCGCGCGCCTCGGACAGGATGCTTCTTCGCTCAACCGTCCTCGAAAGGAGCCGAATGCCGGTACAGGACCCCTTCTTCCACCCGATCTTCCTCGGGCGCCGGGCCGCCCTGGACACGCCTCCGTTCGATCCGTTCCCACCCTCGGGCCGGAAGCCCTGGAAGGAGCCCCCGTCGCCGAGGCGCGACCTCGAGTTCCACGTCCGGCACTACCGCGTCCAGCTCGAGGTGGACCTGGAACGGAAGGAGCTCCGGGGGAAGGCCGCGCTCACGATCGAGTCCCTGCGCGACGGCATGAGGGACGTGATCCTGGACGCGGCCGAGATGATGTTCGAGCGGGTCCGCTCGGGGAGACGCTCCCTCCCGTACGCGGCCGAAGGGGAGCGTCTCCGCGTCACGCTGCCGAAGGCCCTCCGCGCGGGCGAGCGCGCCACGTTCGAGATCGAGTACTCCACCCGCCCACGCAAGGGCTTCTTCTTCGTCGGCGCGACCGAGGCGGAGCCGCGTCGAGCGCCCGGCGGCTGGTCGCAGGGGCAGGCCGACGACACCCACTGGTGGATCCCGTGCCTCGAGAGCACCGAGAGCCGCGCCACGCTCGAGATGATCGTCACCGCGCCCGCGGGCTATCGCGCGATCGGAAACGGGCGCCTCGTCTCCAAGCGTCGCCGAAAGCGCGGCGGTGCGGTGACCTGGCACTGGCGCCAGGACACGGCGCATCCGGCGTACCTCACCTCGCTCGTGGTGGGGAAGTACTCCGAGATCCGCGACCGGGCCGGCAGCGTGCCTCTTCTCGGATACGTTCCGCCCGGACTGGAGCGGGAGGGGCGCGAGGTCTTCCGGAAGACGGCCCACATGATCGAGACCTTCCACCGCGTGTACGGCGTCCCGTACCCCTATCCCAAGTACGCGCAGGCGACGGTACCCGACTTCACGTTCGGCGGCATGGAGAACACGAGCGCGACCACCCTGTTCGAGCGGGTGCTGCACGCGGGGGCCGACTCCTTCGAGGAGAGCTACGACTCGCTCATCTCGCACGAGCTGGCGCACCAGTGGTGGGGCGACCTCGTGACGTGCCGCGACTGGTCCGAGGGGTGGCTCAACGAGGGCTTCGCCACCTACAGCGAGATCATCTACCGCGAGGCCGACGGGGGACGGGACGACGCCGACTTCGCCCGTCTCGAGCAGATGTGCTCCTACATGACCGAGGACGGCGAGGACTACCGGCGCCCCCTCGTCGAGACGCGATGGAAGTATCCGTCCACGATCTTCGACCGCCATCTCTACGAGAAGGGCGCCTGCACGGTCCACATGCTCCGCGCGACCCTCGGAGACGCGGCGTGGCGCCGCTCGATGAAGCGCTATCTCGAGACCAACGCCTTCGGGCCGGTCGAGACCGCGGACCTTCGGCGCGCGTGCGAGGAGGAGACGGGCCGCAATCTCTCCTGGTTCTTCGACCAGTGGGCCCATCACGGCGGCCATCCGGAGCTCCGGGTGAGCCGGACGTGGGACGAGAACGCGAAGACCCTCGTCCTCACGGTCGAGCAGGTGCAGGAGGTGGACGCCCTGACTCCCACGTTCCGTCTGCCTCTCACCTTGGAAGTCGTCGCCGGAGGGAAGCGGCTCCGTTTGCCGCTCGATCTGCACGGACGCAGAGAGACGATCCATGTCCCGCTCCCGTCACGGCCCCGCTACGTCGCGCTCGATCCGGAGCACGACTTCCTCAAGCTGATGGAGTTCCCGCGGTCCGACGAGGAGCTGCTCTACGGGCTCACCCGCTCGCCGTTCGCGCTCGAGCGGATCCGGTGCGCGCGCGAGCTGAGCGCCCGGAGCGACACGCGCGTGATCGCGGCGCTCCTGCGCTCGCTCCGCTCCGACCGCTTCTGGGGCGTGCGCGTCGCGGCCGCGGTCTCGCTGGGAGAGATCGGGAAGCGCGTCGGCGGGCTGAGCGACCGGATCGGCGCGCTCGCCGCGGGGCAGCACACGCGTGTCCGCCGCGGCGTGATCTGGGCCCTGGGGTGGATCGGGGACGACCCCGCGCTGAAGCGGCTCAAGCGCGGCGTCGCCGACGAGACCTCGTCCTTCAACACGGGGCTCGCGCTCCTCGGCATCACCCGCGCGGGACGCCCCGGCACGTTCGAGGCGCTCCAGGCCGAGGTCGGCCGGGAGACGCACCGCGACATGCTTCGCTTCCTGATCTTCGAAGGCATGGCGAGGCTCAAGGATCCACGCGCCCTCCCCATCTTCCTCGAGCACACGCAGCCGCGGTTCCAGAACGAGGCGCGCGAGGCGGCCACCAAGGCGATCGGAAAGCTCGGGATCCTGAACGCCGAGGTCGAGACGCGGCTGCTCGAGCTCCTGCGCGACCCGTGGTTCCGCGTGCGGACCGCCGCGGCGGGATCGCTCCAGAAGCTCAAGGCGCCCCGCACCGAGGCCGCCGTGCGCGAAGCGCTCCAGACGGAACCGCTGGATACGGTGCGCTGCGCGTTCGAGCATGCGATGGCGGAGGCGCGCCGGCTCACGTAGTTAGGCAAGGAGTGCAAAAGAAAGGCAGCTCAGCGCGACGCGGCTCATGCGAGCGTGCGGAGGCGCCCTTCGTTTGGCTCCTGCGTCGACCGGCTACTTCTTCGGTTCGAGATGCCCTCCGAACCCGAACCGCATGGCGGAGAGCACCTGGTTCTGGAACCGATCCGCTCCGCGCGAGGCGAAGCGCTCGAAAAGGGCGGCCGTGAGCACGTGCGCGGGCACGCCCTGCTCGTTCGCGACCTGCACGGTCCAGCGCCCCTCGCCGGAGTCGGACACGGTGCCGCCGAACGTGCCGAGGGAGGGATCCTTGGCGAACGCGGCGGCGGAGAGGTCGAGGAGCCACGAGGTGATGACGCTACCGCGGCGCCACAGCTCGGTGATGTCCGCGAGATCGAGGTCGTACCGGTAGTGCTCGGGATGGCGGAGCGGCGCGGTCTCGGAGTCGGCCGCGCGGTCCTCGCGTCCGATGCCGGCATGGCGGAGGATGTTGAAGCCCTCGGCGTACGCCGCCATCAAGCCGTACTCGATTCCGTTGTGGATCATCTTCACGAAGTGTCCCGCGCCGGCGGGGCCGCAGTGCAGGAACCCCTCGCTGGCCGTGCTCCCGCGCCCCTCCCGCCCGGGAACCGGCGGAAGCGATCCGGAGCCCGGCGCCAGGGTGCGGAAGACCGGAGTGAGCCGCTCCACGACCGGCTTCTCGCCGCCGATCATGAGGCAGTACCCTCGCTCCAGGCCCCAGACTCCTCCCGAGGTTCCCATGTCGATGTAGTGGAGCCCGCGCTCCCCGAGCGACGCGGCGCGCGCGATGTCGTCGTGGTAATGGGAATTCCCGCCGTCGATGATCGTGTCGCCGCGTTCCAGCATGGGCGCGAGCTCCGCGATGGCGGTGTCCACGACGGCCGCGGGCACCATGAGGCACACCGTCCTCGGCCTCTCGAGCACCCGGACGAACTCCTGGAGCGTCGCCGCGCCCGCCGCGCCTTCCCGCGCGAGCGCGTCCACCGCCTCTCGCGAACGGTCGTGGACGACACACGAGTGTCCGCCGCGCATGAGGCGCCGGACCATGTTCGCCCCCATGCGCCCCAGTCCGATCATGCCGAGCTGCATCGATCGCTCCCTTCCGAGAACCCACTTCAAGAGCCGCGGGGACGCTTCGACCGGTCAAGGTACCCCAGCGGGGGCGGCGCCGGAAACCCCCGCGTCGAGGCTTCCCGTGGAAGCCGAAGCCACGGACCTTCGCCCTGGCGCCGGTGGCGCGCTTCCGCCCGCCGCGCTAAGATCACGCCATGACGCTCGCCGCCGTTCCCACGCGCACGATCCAGGGCCGCGCGCTCATCTTCTGGGACCCGAAACGCCCCGGCAAGAAGCTCGACGCGATCGACACGGACCAGATCACGCCCGCGGAGGACTGCGTCTCGGAGAGCCTCGAGACCCTGGACGAACGCTGGAAGTCGGGCGCGTTCCGCCACCTCATGCCCGACTTCCGCACTCGCGTCCACTCGGGAGAGACCTTCCTGATCGCCGGGGATCGGTTCGCGATCGGTTCCTCGCGTGAGATGTCCCCGGCCGGCCTGAAGGGGATCGCGGAAGAGGCCGGCACGGAGATGGTGGTCGTGTGCGGCTCGAACATGGGCGACATCTTCCGCCGGAACGCGCTCAACCTGGGACTCCACGTGGTCCAGTCGGTCGAGGCGGTCGAGGACGCCCGCGACGGCGACGAGTTCGAGTTCGACGTCGAGTCGCGGGAGATCCGGAACCGCACCCAGGGGAAGACCTACCCTCCGAAGCCACTCACGCCCAAGGAGGAGGAGATCCGCCGGGGGGGCGGCATCATCGCGATGGGCCGCCGCGAGCTGCGCGCGGGTCGGGACCGCTCGTCACGGGTGGAGTTCCCTGATCCGCGCCTCGCGCGCGCGATGACCTCGACCCAGCAGATCCTCTGGGCCCATCGCGTGGACAAGACGGCCGACGTGAAGCCCGGGTCGACGATCCAGGCGGTCGCCGATCTCCTTCCCGCGTCCGACGGAACCGCCCCCTTCGCGATCCACACGTTCCACCAGATCGTGCGCGACCCGGACGCGACGCCGCGCCGCGCCGCGATCGCGAACGACCACTTCGTCTTCACGGGCCGCGACGCGGACGAGAAGCAGACCTCGATCTCGCGCGAGTTCGCCGCGAAGCACGGGATCGAGGCGCCGTACTACGCGCCGCCGGGAACCGGCATCTTCCACTTCTACTTCCCCGAGCAGGGGCTCATCGTGCCCGGCGGCTTCTATCCGGGCGCCGACTCCCACA
The DNA here is from genome assembly GCA_035712245.1 of Candidatus Eisenbacteria bacterium. Classification (GTDB taxonomy): domain Bacteria; phylum Eisenbacteria; class RBG-16-71-46; order SZUA-252; family SZUA-252; genus WS-9. The sequence goes on along the minus strand of DASTBC010000123.1, from coordinate 36,856 downwards.
GCCGGGCATACGGCGCGTACGGAGCCGTGGGGATCGGGATCGGGAGCACGACGCTCGGGTACGGATGGGCGACGGGCGCGATCTACGTCACGGTGGCGAAGCAGCGCCGCGTCGTCTTCACGGGGAAGCTCAGGCCCTGGGTGAGCGGGAAGGACATCGTGCTACGGCTCCTCCAGGCGTGGGGCGTGAAGCAGTCGCAGGGCATGTCGGTCGAGTTCGAGGACCCCGGGCGCGCGCTCCCCATTCCGTACCGGAACACGATCGCGAACATGATGGCCGAGGGCGAGGCGCTGAACGGGATCTTCCATCAGGACGAGATCACGGAGGAATGGTTCCGCGCCCGCGGGTTCGCGCTCCCGTACCCGCGCGTCACGCCCGGGGAGGATGCCGTCTACGAGATCGACGAGACGCTCGACCTCTCGAGCGTGGCGCCCATGATCGCGAAGCCCTTCAGCCCGGGGAACGCGTTCCCCGCCGAGGAGGTCGCGACGGAGCGGCTCACCTTCCACAAGGCGATGATCGGATCGTGCACGAACGGAGGGTACGACGACCTCCTCCAGGCCGCGCTCGTCCTGCGCGGCGCGCGGCAGCTCGGAGTCGGGCGGATCGCGGGGAAGTACGAGTTCATCGTCTTTCCCGGAAGCGGCACCGTGAAGCGGCAGATCGAGAACGCCGATCCGAGGCTCGGCGGCGAGTCCATCGCGGACACGTTCCGGCGAGCGGGCGCCGAGATCCGCGAATCGTGGTGCGGGCCCTGCTTCGGGCAGGGGCCGGACTCCCTCGAGAAGGGAGAGCGCGCGATCACGACCTTCAACCGGAACTGGCAGAACCGGATGGGCGTGGGCGGCGAGGGCTACCTCGCGAGCCCCGCGGTCGTCGCGGCATCGGCGCTCGCCGGATACATGGCGCCGCCCTCGGAGCTCGGGCTCCGCTGGGATCCCGAGGTGTTCGGGATCTAGCTCCCCGTCAGGTGGCGGAGCGCTTCCTTTCCGCCCTGGCTCTCGGGGTTGAGCTCGACGGACTTCCGGTAGGCGGCGATCGCCCTCTCACGATCCCCCTTCTTCACGAGCGCCTCTCCCAGGCTGTCCCACGCGTTCCAGCTTCCCGGATGGTCCTCGGTGTTCCACCGGAACACCTCGATCGCGTCGTCCACCCGATCGTGCGCGAGGAGCTCGTACCCGAACCGGTTCACGTCGCCTTCCGAGGACATTCCGGGAACGTCCGGGTAGCTCTTCCGATGGGCGTTGAGCTCGCTCCGCGCCGCCGCGGCACCGCCGGCCTCCCACGCCTCGCGCATTCGCTCGGGGAGGGGCTTGAAGCTCGACATGGAGAGCGCGGTCTCGAGCGCGGGATCCTTGCCGGCGAAGTAGTCCTTGGACGACGTCAGGGCCGGGACGTGCGGACGGATCCACGGGCGGTTGTCCCACGGCACCGTGTTCAGCCAGAGATAGCGCGAGACCTGGAAGGGCATTCCGCTCCGGGGCAAGGTGAACTGTCCCGCGTCCCCCGCCTGGCACGGAGCGGCGCCGGACGGCTCGCCCGTGAAGAGCACGTTCGTCTGCTCCTCGAGGAATGCCGCGCAGTTCATGGCGGCGCTGTACGTGCCGCGCCCGAGGATCGTGATGAAGTGTCCACGGCGGTTGATGCGATCCCGCTTGATGACCCCGTGGTACAGGGGCTTCAAGATTCCGTTGTTTCCGCCCTGGTTGTTCCGGATGTCGAGCACGAGCCGGTCCACGTCGCGCTCGTCCACGAACGTCCAGAGCCGCTGGCAGAAGGCACCGAACGGCTCCTCGCGCGCATGATTCACCTCGTTGAACTGCACGTACACCGTCTTCGTCCCGGGGAGGAGCTCGAACCAGTAGTTGGAAGCGCGGGGCCAGGAGCGGGGACGCGCGGCGCTGCCCGGAGCGGCGGTCGCGAAGCCTTCGGGGGCGAGCGACCGGTCGCGAAGCCAGGCGCCATGGTTCGGTTCGGGGATCGCGGCGACCCGGACGGTTTTCCGCGATCCCTTGCGCGTGACCACCGAGAGCTCGATGGATTCGCGAGAGGACGCCAGGCCGGAGCCGTGCGCGAGGATGGGCATGGCCAGCGCCATCGGGCCCCGCTCGAGGCGCGTGTACGAGTTGTCGTAGCCGAGGAGATCGGAGACGCGGTTCAGCGCCTGGTCGGCGGGAACGCCTCCGATCCGCTCCACCTTCGCTCCCGCAAGATCCGCGTGCGACCGGTGCGCCGCCGTCACGAAGAGCCCGTCCGAGAAGCGGTAGAGGCGTACGGGGAACACGGTCCCGGTCGCCACCGGTCCGGCCCACGGCATGGCGAACGTATGGCCGTCCCGCGGCATCGCCGCGATTCGTACGATGCCGGTCACGATCTCGTCCTCGGACATCGACGGGATCCCTCGATCCAGCTCGGCCACGGCCGCCTCGAGCGTGTCCTGCCCGACGCGCCAGAAGAGCTTGGGGTGCGTCTCCTTCATGGTCTTGACGAGGAATCGGAGGTCTTCGCGCCAGTCCTCGGCGCTCAGGGCAGGCCGGGGTTTCGCGTGCGTCGAGGCCGCTCCCGGCGTCGCGGCCGCGAGTGGCCGAGGGTCCAGGGCCGACGCGGCGGCCAGGGCCGCGCACAGGGCAAGGCGGACGGGGCGGACGATCATGGTCATCCTTCGGCGATTACTGCAAGAGCGTCATCTTCCTGGAAAGGCTCCGCCCGTCCAGGTCCAGCCGGTACAGGTAGATCCCCGATGCCAGCCGTGCTCCGTGATCGCTGGTCCCGTCCCACCGCGATCGGTAGGCCCCCGCATCCAGCCGCCCGTTCACGAGCGTCCTCACGAGCGAGCCTCGAGCGTCGAAGATCCGGAGCGTCACCCGGCCCGGGTGGTCGACCGCGAAGGCGATCGTGGTCGACGGATTGAACGGATTGGGCGAGTTCCGTCCCAGCTCGAACCGCGGCGCCGAGGCCGTGGCGACCGGCTCCACGGCGGTCGGGATCGCGATCGTGAAGAGGCCGTCCGAGAATCCCTCGAGGGTGCCGGACGTGGTGTACGCCGTGGCGCGTATCTTCGCCTGCTGGGTCGCCATGGAGCTCTGAGGCTGGAACGGCAGCGTTCGCGGCGGGCCCGGACTCACGTTGTAGAGCTTCCCGATGGAGGTGGGATACGTGGATCCGCCTTCGAGCGAGAGGTGCAGCTCCACGGAGTCGGCGACCGCGCCGGTGATCACGACCTGGATGGAATCCCACTTCGCGTACGGGAGATTCGCGCCGTCCGGCGGATAGGGAACCAGCACCGAGGCGAGAGGCGCGAGCGCGGCGGCGACGTTCAGCTTGCCGCTTCCCCAGGTCGTGTTCGGAACCGTTCCCGTGAACGAGTCGGTGCGCGCGGTCTGCTTGAGCCTCGCCTTGATCGCCGAGGGGCTGCTTCCACTCCACGCGGGCTGCGCCAGGAGCAAGGCGACGGCGCCCGCCACATGGGGCGCCGACATGCTCGTGCCCGCCTCGACGTGGTGCACGCCGTCCGGGACGACGAGCGCGACCGACGGGTTGTAATTCGCCGACTTGGACGACGCGACCCCGAATCCCGGTCCGGTGAGGTCGGGCTTGATGGCGCCATCGCGGCGCGGACCCAGGCTCGAGAAGGGCGCGATCGACTGGAGGGTCTGGAGAGGCGTCCAGCAGTACCCGTTTCCGTCGATCGAGTCCCAGCACTCCTTCGTGGTGTGCGCTCCCACGGTGATGACGGAATCCGCGGTGCCCGGGGTTCCAATCACCCCGTCCTGCTGGAGTCCGACTCCCCAGCGCGCGAGCGCGCCCGGTCCCAGGTTCGACACGAACGTGTACATGTCCACCCGACCGGAGGACCCCATGACCACCGGCGTGAACGTGAACGTCCAGGTGCCCGGCTCGGGAGTCCGGTTCGCCGTCGCGTCGTAGATCTCGACATAGATCTCGTGGTCGCCGTTCGCGGGGATCGTCGTCGCGTTGTTCAGGTTGATGAACCCGTCCGGAGAGTTGAGCGAGGCGCTGTTTCCCGTCGAGACGGGTCCGATCACGTGGCCGTTCGGCGTCTGGATCGTGAGGGAGATCTGGTTCGCGCCCTCGTACCAGCCCGAGAAGAGCATGTAGTCGTTCGAGGGACCGCCCTTGGCCCCGTACGTGGGGACGGCGAGCGTCATGATCCCGGGCGCGCCGGAGACGGCGATCTGCCCGTGGAGGTCGTTCTCCTGCTGGTTCCCGGCGCTCGCGACGACGATCTTCCCGGGACCGGTGAGCGCGTTCACCATCGTGTCGAACCCGAACGTGCCGTCGTGTGGCCCCTGCTGGGAGCCCAGGCTCAGGTTCACGACCGTCTGCTTTCCGAGCGCGGCGCCGCGCTGGAAGATGTAGTTCACGCCGTCGATGATGCTCGTCGTTCCGAAGTTCGTCTTCACGACACAGAGGTCCGCCTCCGGAGCGACGCCCACGTACGTGTGCGCTGGAACCCCGTTCCCGGTCTCGCTGCCGTCTCCTCCCGCCGTTCCGAGCACGTGGGTGCCGTGTCCCTCGTCGTCGACTTCGGAGGCTTGTCCCGCATCGATCTGCGCCGAGGACCACTCGGTGCCGTAGGTGAATCCCGCCGGGGGCGCGCCGTTCACGGTCTGGTCCCACACCGAGACGAGCCGCGTCGTGCCGTCCGGATTCTGGAAGTCGGAGTGTCCCAGGTCCACGCCCGTGTCGACGATGCCGACCAGCACGCCTTCGCCCGTCTGTCCGGTGAAGTCGGGCGGCGCGACCGTGCGGATCGACGGCAGCCCCACGTCGACGGCGCTCTGCTCGAGCAGGCGGACACAGGGCTCGGAGATCGACACCCGGTCGATCCCGGGCATCGAGAGGAGCGCGTTCAGGAGTCCGAGCGGACAGCGCGCGGTCATGAGCCGCCCCGTGACCGTGTTCACCTCGATGCCGCGGGAGCGGAGCAGTCCCGGAGGGATCTCGCCCTCGATCAGGAGCTCGACCACGCGTCCTCCCGAGAGATCGGTGCCGAGGAAACGCTGATGGAGGGGGAGCGACGGATCGATGGGCCGGGTCAGCGCGGGGTGGACGGAGCGGGCCGCGTCCGCCGGCATCGTGCCCAGCATCGCGGCGGCGACCAGGAATACGAGAAGAGTCCGCTGGAGAGGGGAGATGGGTCCGGAACGGCGCACGGCTCCTCGAGTCGATGTCGGGAAGGTCGGACCGCTCGGTCCGGGACCCATAATCCTAGCACATCGGGCCGCCTCCGGCGAGGCGATACCTCAGGCCCGTAACTTCTTGATTGCCTTGAGAGTCGGTCCGCGTGTGGGGAGCCCGTCCACCTCGTCGTGGGAGACCCATCGACCGCGGACTCCGCCGCCCGAGCCGCCGCCGTTCCCGGGCTTCGCGGCGCGTCCTCCGGACCTGCCATCCGTCCCCCGAGGACCGTCCAGGCTCCAGACCTCGACCCCCGCATCCTCGGCGAACGTGCGGTGCCGGAATCGCGCGACCGGCCCCCTCAGGGTTCCACTGAAACCGAGCCTCTTCGCGAGCGCCTTCACCGTCCGAGCCGGGCTCGCGCCCGCATCGGCGAGCGGCATCGTCCAGGACGCGGATCCGTCCGCCTTCTCACGCACGAGAAAGAGCCGGTCTCCACTCCATGCCGCGAGCATCACCCGTTCGACACGCCGCACGGGACGCGTGGACGGGGCTTCGGGATAGCGGTCCGGCTCACCGGACGCGCGCGCGGCGCACGTCGCTCGTGCCGGACAGTCCTCGCAGCGCGGATCCCGCGGAAGGCAGATCACCGCCCCGAGCTCCATCAGAGCCTGCGTCCAGTCGCCGGGTCGCGGCCCCTCCGCGAGTTGCTCCGCGGTGCGCGCGACCTCGCGCTTCAGGAGCGGCGAGACGCGGCTGCCCCGGAGGCCCTCGATCCGCGCGAGAACCCGGATCACGTTCCCGTCGACCGCTGCCGCGGTGCGTCCAAACGCCACGCTCGCGATCGCGGCGGCCGTGTAGTCGCCGATTCCGGGGAGCGCGCGGAGCTCGACCGGATCTTCCGGGAGGCGACCTCCGTGCTCGCCCACGACGCGGATCGCGGCCGCGCGCAGGTGCCGCGCCCTCCGGTAGTACCCGAGCCCGGACCAGGCGGCGATGACCGCTTCCTCCCGAGCGCTCGCGACGGTCTCCACCGTGGGGAATCGCTCGAGGAAGCGCGTGTAGAACGGGATCACCGTCTCCACGCGCGTCTGCTGGAGCATGATCTCGCTCACCCAGATCGCGTACGGATCACGGGTGTGCCGCCAGGGTAGGTCGCGCCGGTTCCGGAGATACCAGCGAAGGATTCCTCGTCGGAGCGCGGCGTGCCGCGCGCTCACCGCACGAGCTCCGCCGCGCGATGTCCGCTCAGCACGGCGCCCTCGATCGTGGGCGGAAGGCCCGTCGCCGTCCAGTCCCCCGCGAGCACGAGTCCGGGCACGGCGGTCTCGGCGGCGGGACGCGCGCACTCGGCTTCGGGAGTCGCGCGCATGGTGGCGCGCCGCTCCTTGTAGACGCGCGACACCACGAGCCTCGCCTCGCGCGCTCCGGGGAAGACGTCGCGCAGCTCGGCTTCGGTCTCCGACGCGATCTCCGCGATCTCCCGCTCGAGATCGGGCGTCGCGGCGCTCCGCACGGTGCCGACGGCGTGCCCGCCCGCGACCGGCCCCTTGTCGAACGCCCAGTGCGTCCGGGTCCCCAGGAGCGCGACCATGCGCGTCGGGAGGATGGGGCGGTCGAACGTGTGCACGGTGGAGACGATCGGGGACCATGGAATCGCGGCGATCTCTCGGTAGGGCGCGAGCACGTCCGGCCGGAGCATCCACCCGATTCGCTCGTGCGGCACCGCGAGGATCACGGCGCTCGCCGCGAGCCTCTCGCCGCCGAGGAGGCTCACGCCCGTGGCGCGCCCTTCCTCGATCCGGACTCCGAGCGCGGTGGCGCGGTATCGCACCTCGCCCCCTCGCCGCGTGACGTACTCCTCGAATCCCTCGATGAGATCGGCGAGCCCGCGCCGCGGAAGCGCGAGCCCGGTGCGCGAGGCGGGCGCGTCGAGGAGCCGGTCGATCACGCGCGCGAAGAGAACGGCCGAGGCATCGCCCGGCAGCTCGTTGAGCGCCGCGAGCGCGATGGGCCAGAGGAGCGCCGTGAGGTCGCCGCCTCCAGGTCCCCAGTCCATCCACTCCTGCACCGTGACCGAGGCGCCGTTCCCGTTCCGGCGCAGGAGATCGCGCGCGCGGCTCCGGAGCCGGAGCGCCTCGAGCCGCGAGGAGAGCGAGAGCCCGTCGCACGATCCCATGGCGGCGAGCCAGTGGAACGGACCCGGAAGGTCCGGACACACGAAGCGGTAGCACTCGCGTCCGCGCTCCCACACGTGGAGCCGGAGCGTGGGATCCGCGTCGAGCGCGCTCCGCGTCCCGAGCCGGTCCAGGAGCCGGAGCGTCTCGTCGTAGAAGGACGCCAGGACGTGCTGCCCGTTGTCGCGCACCTCGCCCGTCCTGGGGTCGGTCCACGAGTACGCGCGCCCCCCGGCGCGCTGGCGCGTCTCGAGGATCACGACGCGCGCGCCGCGCTCGGCGAGCGCGGTGGCGGCCGCCACGCCGGCGAACCCGGCGCCCACCACGAGGACGTCGGGGCTTCGGGTCATGGACGGGCGGGCGCGTGGAGGGTCGGCGGGCGGCGCGTCACCGTGCCGTGCGGAGGGCGAGCGCGGTCGTCGCGGCGATCCAGACGCGCTCCATCTTCGGCACGCGGATCTCGCGCCGGAAGACGTCGAACCCCGAGGCCTCGATGCGGTCGAGCAGGCGCCGGTACACGCGTCCCATGATCTCGGCCGCGAGGAGGCGGCGCCGGTCGAGCTCCTTCGCCTCGCGCTCGGCCGCCGCGAAGAAGGCGCGCGCGCGCGCCGACTGGAAGCGCATGAGCTCGAGGAAGGCCTCGTTCCGCTCACGCCGCGCCAGCGCTTCCTCGGTGTAGCCGAAGGCCTCGCGCTCGGTCTCTGGAAGGTAGATGCGCCCACGCGTGTGGTCCGGGCCCACGTCGCGCAGGATGTTCGTGAGCTGGAGCGCCATGCCGAGATCCTCGGCGTAGCCGCGGCCGCGCTCCTCGCGGTCGCCGAAGATGCGGAGGCAGATGAGCCCCACGACCGATGCCACCCGGTAGCAGTAGCCCGCGAGGTCCTGGAACGTCGGATAGCGCGTCTGCGTCACGTCCATCTCGACCCCTCGCACCAGCTCGTCCAGGTATTCGCGCGGGATCTGGAACCGTTCCACGTGGGGGCGAAGGGCGAGCGTGATGGGCTCTTCCGGCCGGGAGGTGTAGAGGAGATCGACCTCGCGGCGCCAGAGCGCGACCGCGCGCCTCGCCTCGTCGCCGCTCGACGCCTCGTCCACTCCGTCGTCCACCGAGCGGCTCCACGCGTGCACGGCCCGGATCGCATCGCGCTGCGACGCCGGAAGGAGCGCGAAGGCCACGCCGAAATTGGACCGGCGCGCGCGGGCTTCCGGCGCGCTCATCGTGGCGACCCTGTCAGCCATCCACGCGGAAGAGCGCGCGCAGGAGCACGCGCGCGCGGCCGGCGCGACCGAGGGTCGGCCGGTACTTGAGGACTCGCCATCCACGGCGCTCCACCTCGCGAAGCACCGCGCGCCCTCCCGCGATCGTCATGCGGAGCTGGAGCGAGAGGCCGCCGGGCACGCGGTGCACGATGGGCCGTCCCCGCTCGTAGAGATCGTGCGCCGCTCGGCACTCGTGGACGAGGAGGCGGCTCAGGCGTCCCCGGTTCACGGCGTGGAAGAAGTCCTCGGGATGGAGACCGAAGTGCGCGAGGTCCTCGCGCGGCAGGAAGACCCGCCCACGCGCGAGGTCACGTCCGAGATCCTGCCAGAAGTTCGTGAGCTGGAGGGCCGTGCAGACGCAGTCCGACTCGCGAAGCGCGTCCACGTCGTCGATCTCGTGGAGCGCGAGCACGAGCCGGCCGATCGTGTTCGCCGAGCCCCGGCAGTAGGAGAGGAGATCGTCCCACGTGTCGAACATCTCGTCCGCGGCGTCGCGTCGAAACGCGGAAAGAAGGTCGAAGAAGGGCTCCGACGGGAGCCGATGGCGCTCCACCGCGTCCGCGAGCGCGGTGAACACGGGACCCTCGGGATCGCCGTCGAGGGCGCGGATGAGCGCCGCCTCCATGCGGTCCAGTCCCTCGAGCCGAGCGGCGCACGGCGCCGCCGCGTCGGCGATGTCGTCCGAGCGGCGCGCGAACGCGTAGATCGCGGCGAGCGCGGGACGCTTGGACAACGCGAGGAAGCGCGAGACCACCGGGAAGTTCTCGTCGTGAGCGCGGACGACGGATTCGCAGTGCCGGTAGGCATCGGGTAGGGAGACGGCGGCGGCAGCTTCTTCGGCTACGACTTCGGCGCGCGAGACCGCGGTGTTCGATTTCATGCCGGCTCCCCCGTGTTCGAAGGCATTCACGAGTAGAGCACGGGGCTCGCGAGAGCGTCAAGGCGAGTGGTCGAGTGTCGCGGAATCGACTGGCCGCACGGCCACTTGCGGCGTTCCTTCCAAGGAACGCCCAGGCTCCTACTGGACCCGCCGCTTTCGGTTCTGCGCGTAGTCCACGAAGAGGTAGGAGCCCAGCTCCTCGAGGTCGGAGAAGTACGCCCGCCCCTTGTTGAGCTGGGTGAATCGCTCGACGAACCGAACGAGGTAGGGATCCTGCGTCACCATGAACGTCGTGATCGGGATCCGCTTCCGGCGGCACGCCACGGCCTCGTCCAGCGTCTTGTTCACGATTCGCGGATCGAGGCCGAACGCGTTCTTGTAGAAGCGCCCGCTCTCGAAGATGGCCGAGGGCTTTCCGTCCGTGATCATGAAAATCTGCTTGTTCACGTGCTTCTGCCCGGCGAGGATCTTCTGCGCGAGCTGGAGCCCCGCCTTCGTGTTCGTGTGGTAGGGGCCCACCGTGACGTAGGGAATGTCGCGGATCTTCACCTCCCAGGCGTCGTCCCCGAAGAGCACGACCGAGAGCGCATCCTTGGGGTACCGCGTCAGGATCAGCTCCGAGAGCGCGAGCGCGGCCTGCTTCGCGGGCGTGATGCGGTCCTCCCCGTAGAGGATCATGGAGTGGCTCACGTCGATCAGGAGCACCGTTGCGCACGAGGAGAGGTGCTCCGTCTCGAAGACCTCCAGGTCGTCCTCGGTCAGCCCCATGCCGCCCGCGTCCCCCCACTCGCCCCGCTGCCGCCGCATCGAGTTCCGCACGCTCGAGAGAAAGTCGATGTCGGTGACCGAGTCCCCGAACACGTACGGACGCGTCTCCGTGATCCGGTCGCCGCCCGACCCCGTGCGCGGCACGCGGTGCTCGCCCGCCGAGTCCTTCGCGAGATTCCCGAAGATCCGGTCGAGCGAGTCCTTCCGGATCATCCGCTCCCCGGCTTTCGTGAGGACGGTCTTCCCGTTCACCTCCTCGATCGCGTCCTTGTCACGCAGGTGCTTCTTGAAGTCCTCGAGCGTGAACTTCTCGTTGAAGAACCCGAACCGCTCTCCGAGTTCCTCGAGCGCGCGGAGCGCCTGGTCCACGTTCCCGTCCGTCATGAGAAGGAGACGGTGGTAGAGCGACAGGAGGTTCTTGAGGAAGTTGAGATTCTGGGTGAGCCGCTCGTCCCAGCGCGAGTAGCGGAAATCCAACCCTAGTCCTCCGCTTCGTCGGGCTTGCCGAGCATCGTCGAGAACATGTCCGTGTACGCGAGCGCCGCCGTGTCGGTGCGCTCCTTCGCGAGGATCGAGTTCTGGTGGAGCGCCTCGAGGACGAACTCCATCCCGGTCGCGATCTCGGAGGGATCCTTCACCGGGAGATACCGCTTCGGCAGCTCCTCGAGCCCGGCCACCTGCGCGAGCCTCTGGTGGAACTCGCGTCCGGGCAGCTCGTCCGAGATCTCGACCTTCTTGCCCTGCGCGAACCAGCGGAAGATGGGGTCGTAGTCGGACGCGGCGCCCTCGTTCTTCTCCTTGGCCTTGTAGGCGTCGGGGAAGTACTTCGTGAAGACCTCCTTCACGGCCTTCCCGACGAGGTGCTTCGCCACCGCGACCGCGCCCTCCTGCTCGCCCTCGTAGACCAGCTCCACCTTGCCGGTGATCGAAGCGATCCCGTTCTGGAGGTCGCAGATGCGCACCGTCTGCCGGCGCTCGCCCGTGCGGATCGCGCGGCGCTCGGCGTTCGAGACGAGGTTCTCCATGAGCGCGATCGTCATGCGGACGCTCACGCCGCTCGACTGGTCCACGTACGAGGACTTCCGAGCCTGCAGGGCGACGTGCTCCACCAGCTCGCGGATGTAGGGTGGGACGAGCACCTCGACGCCGCCGGGACGCTTCACCCACGCCTCCTGCTCGGTGACCTTCATCGCGTCTTCGATCGTGTACGGGTAGTGCGTCATGATCTGGGACGCGATCCGGTCGCGGAGCGGCGTGATGATGTTCCCGCGGTTCGTGTAGTCCTCGGGATTCGCGGAGAACACGATCTGCAGGTCGAGCGGGAGCCGGATCGGGAATCCACGAATCTGGATGTCCTTCTCCTCGAGGATGTTGAGGAGTCCGACCTGGATCCTCGGCTGCAGATCGGGGAGCTCGTTGATGGCGAAGATCCCGCGGTTCGTGCGCGGAACGATCCCGTAGTGCATGACCTCGGGGTCGCTGTAGGAGAGCCGCTTGTTCGCGGCCTTGATCGGATCGATGTCGCCGATCAGGTCGGCGATCGTGACGTCGGGGGTGGCGAGCTTCTCGCGGTAGCGCTCGCTCCGGTGGATCCAGCGCACGGGGAGCTTGTCCCCCTCGACTTCGGCGCGCCGCTGGCAGACGGGGCAGAGCGGGTTCAGCGGATCGTCGTTGATCTCGCAGCCCTCGACCGCCGGGATCCACTCGTCCAGGAAGCGCCCCAGGCTCCGGAGGATCCGGGTCTTCGCCTGGCCGCGCAGTCCGAGCAGGATGAAATCGTGACCGCTCAGGATCGCGTTCTCGATCTGGGGGAGCGCCGTCTTGTCGTAGCCGACGATCCCGGGAAAGCGATTGTCCCCGGACTCGATGGCGGCGATGAGATTGGACCGCATCTCCTGCTTCACGGTCCGGGGCGCATAGCCGCTATCTCGAAGCTGTTTCAACGTTTGCGGTCGGTTCATGGCCTTCCTGACCCCTCCTGGACGCGTGAACGGCTCATCTCGATGCGAGCGTACTCCTTAGACGCCTCCACCCTCAAGAAGACCCTCCTCCTCCGCTGCACGCCCGGGTCAAAATAAATATGGACTATTGTGGCCAAAATGCCGAATAATCATAGGCAATGGAACCAAATCACCGAATCAAAGTAGTGAGCGGTGGCCTGGACCCGACAGATCGGAAGATCCTCGCGCTGCTCCAGGACAACGCCAAATTGACCCAGGCGGAGCTGGCGAAGGAGGTCGGGCTCACCGCGCCGTCCGTGAACGAGCGGATCCGAAAGCTCGAGCGCGGCGGGTACATCCGCGGCTACGTCACGCTCCTCGACGAGCGCAAGCTCGGGCACGACGTCACCGCGTTCATCGAGGTCTTCATCGAGCACCCCAAGTACGAGGCCGGGTTCCTCGAGGCCGTGCGGGACCTGGACGAGGTGCTCGAGTGCCACCACATCACGGGGGAGTTCTCGCTCCTCCTCAAGGTGAGGCTCCCGGACATGCAGGCGTTCCGGCGCCTCCTGATCGAAAAGCTCAACACGGTGCGCGGCGTGCGCCAGACGAGGACGCTCATCGTCCTGGCCACTTCGAAGGAGCAGCACCGGATCAAATTGAACGTCGAACCCACGCCGGACGACGCGACGGCCGGCCACCCCGCACCACGCGAAAGGAGAGCCCGATGAACCCGACCGCCACCACCTCGTCGGTCAAGGTCACGCCCGACAAGGTCCACGAGACGCTCGCCCGGCACATGCTGGCCGACGGATTCGACTTCGTCCTGGATCTGGACAAGAGCCAGGGGGTGTGGCTGCACGACTCGCGAGCCAACAAGGCCCTCATGGACTTCTTCTCCTTCTTCGCGTCGAACCCGGTCGGCATGAACCATCCGGGCGTGAAGAATCCCGAGTTCCAGGCGCGGCTCCTCAAGGCGGCTCTCCACAACGTCACGAACAGCGACGTCTACACGACCGAGATGGCCGAGTTCGTCGAGACCTTCTCGCGGCACGCGATGAAGGACTCGTTCGCGCACTCCTTCTTCGTGGCGGGCGGGACGCTCGGCATCGAGAACGCCCTCAAGGCCGCCTTCGACTGGAAGGTCCGCAAGAACTTCGCCCGCGGCTATCGCGAGGAGCGGGGCACGAAGGTGCTCCACTTCGAGCAGGCGTTCCATGGCCGGTCGGGCTACACCCTCTCGCTCACCAACACGACCGACCCGCGAAAGACGGCCTACTTCCCGAAGTTCGACTGGCCGCGCGTGGTCAATCCCAGGGTCGAGTTCCCCCTGAACGAGGACCGGCTCCAGGACGTGAAGGCGCGCGAGGCGCTCGCGGTCGCGCAGATGGAGCGCGCGTTCGAGCAGAACCGTGACGACATCGCCGCCATCATCATCGAGCCGATCCAGGGAGAGGGGGGCGACAACCACTTCCGCCCCGAGTTCTTCCGCGAGCTGCGCCGCATCGCCGACGAGAAGGACGCCATGCTCGTGTTCGACGAGGTGCAGGCGGGCTTCGGCCTGACCGGCAAGTTCTGGTCGTTCGAGCACTACGGCGTGACGCCGGACATGGTGGGCTTCGGCAAGAAGTCGCAGATCTGCGGATTCGTCGCGACGAAGCGGATCGACGAGGTGCGGGACAACGTGTTCCAGGTCTCGAGCCGCATCAACTCGACCTGGGGCGGCACGCTCGTGGACATGGTGCGGAGCCAGCGCTACCTCGAGATCTACGCGGAGGAGCGGCTCCTCGAGAACGCGACGGCGCGCGGCGCCGAGCTCCTGACCGGCCTCGAAGGTCTCGGCAAGGAGTTCCCCGAGCACGTCATGAACGCGCGAGGCAAGGGCCTCATGTGCGCGTTCGATCTCCGGGATGGCGCGCTGCGCGACCAGGTGATCGCGAACCTCTACGCCGAGGGCGTGGTCGTCCTGGGCTGCGGCCCGCAGTCGATCCGGTTCCGGCCGCCGCTCGTCATCAGCAAGGACGAGATCGCGACCGGGCTCGAGAAGCTCCGGAACGCGGTCAAGAAGTCGATCGGCAGGTAACCGTCGCCGCAGGGCGACGAGGATCCATTCAGAACATGGGGCCCGGAGGGCGAACGACCCTTCCGGGCCCCTCGTTTCGGCGTCCGCCGGGTGCGTACCCGTCCGCCCGATCTCGCGTATGCTTCTCGGATGCGCCTCGCCGCGGTGCTCGCCCTCGCGATCCTGGTCCATTCCGGTTCGGCCCGGGCCGAGGACGCGCTCGTCCTCTCCGGCGGCGGGTCGAGAGGGCTCGCGCACGCCGGCGCGCTCGTGGGTTTGGAGCAGCGCGGGTACGACCCGGGAATCGTGGTGGGCACGAGCATGGGCGCGATCCTGGGCGGGCTCTACGCGGCCGGCTATTCCGCCGACTCGGTCTGGAACGTCGCCGCGGAAGAGGACTGGCGGCTTCTCTTCGAGCCCATGGTCTACCGCGTGGGACCGAGACGATCCCTTCGGCACGCCACCTTGCGCCTCCAGTCCGGCACTCGCTCCCCCCTCGTCGCGCGCGGCTATTCTCCCGACTGGCGCATCAATCGCGCGCTGACGCGGCTCCTCTTCACGCCCTCGGCGCGCGCGCACGGCGACTTCGACCTCTTGCCGCGGCGCTTCCGCGCGATGGCGGCGGATCTCGACACGGGGGAGCTGGTCCCGCTCCGCTCCGGCGATCTCGCGCTCGCGATCCGCGCGAGCATGTCGGTGGCGGGGTTCTTCCCGCCGGTCACCATCGACGAGCGACGGCTCTTCGACGGAGGGATCGCGGACTACCTGCCGGTCGAGGAAGCTCGGCGGCTGGGAGCGACCCGTGTCGTCGCGGTGGACGTCGTCCGCCCCACCCCGCGCGCCCACAGCCTCGACGCGCTCTACCTCGCGCGCCGCAGCGTGGAGCTGATGTCCGTGAAGGTGCGGCAGGGGGAGCCTGATCTCCTGATCGTTCCCAAGCTGGATCCGGCCCAGTCTTCGGTCGAGTATCCGGTCGATCCTCTTCACATCCTCGAGACGGGGCTTCAGGCCGTGCTCGACACGCTGCCGGCCGTCGAGCGGGAGCACGAGCCTCGCGAAGCAGGCCCGCTCCCCGGGACGACGCCCGGAGTCGTGATGAAGACGCACGGCTTCCTCCTCGAGCCCTTCATGCGGCGCGCGTTCGAGCCGCTCGCCGGGCAGCCGTTCGACGCCTCGCGCGTGTTCGAGATGACGGACCGCCTCTACGCGACGGGACTCTTCGACGCGGTGTGGCCTTCCATCGAGGCTCCTCCCGTCGAGCATGCGAGTGCAGGCGAAGCCGTGGCGACCACCGACAGCCTCGCGCCCGCCGTGACGGCCACCGACGTGGCGCCCTCCCTCGTGATCCGCGCCGACGAGCGCGGCTCCGCCACGATGCTCGCCGGCCTGGGATACGACAACGATCGGGGCGGCAAGATCTGGTCTTCCTTCCGGTCGCTCCACATGTCGAACGAGTGGCCGATCGAGTTCGCCCTCGAAGGGTCCGTCGACGGAGTCGACGCGTGGGGCGCGGCGACCGGTCGCATCGCATCGCTCCGGCCGCACGTCTCGGCATGGACCGCGGGCGTCTCGTACGGCGAGTCCGAGGTGCGATTCCTCGAGCTCGGAACGGACGAAGGGGATCCCGAGGTATCGCGCTTCGGGGCCTGGCTCGGCGCGGAGTGGCAGCGGATCGACCGTGGCATTCAGGCGAGCACGGGGATCCGCGTCGAGCAGATCGAGCTGGAAGGGGAGGGAGGCGGATCGGCGGGACCTTGGTTCCAGATCGGCGGAACGCCGCGCCTGGTCCGCGAAGTCGGAAACGATCCCTCCATCGAGGCCGACCTCCGCTTCGGCACGATCGACTACTGGACGCTTCGCGCCAAGGGATCCCACACGAGGCGGCTCGGGCCCGCGATCGCGGCAGTGCTGGCGGATGTCACGGGCGTGTCGGAGGAATCCCCGCCCGACGTGATTCCCGCGATGGGGGACGAGTGGCTGATGCCGGCGCTCCGCTGGGGCGAGCGGCGCGGACGCGTGCGCGCCGTGGCGGGGCTCGATGCCGCGCACGGGGGACCGCTCGGAAGCTCCGTGCGCTTGCGGCTGCGCGGGGGAGCCATCGTGGACGAGCTCCGATCCGACACGGCCGCCTACAGCGGCGAGACGAAGTGGATCGGCGGAGCGGGCGTCTCGCTCCTCTGGTGGACGTTCCTCGGAAGAGTGGAGGTGGGCGCCGAGGCGGGGACGGAGGGCGACAAGCGGCTCATCGTCGCGCTCGGCCCGGATTTTTAGACGCGAGGACGCTCCCGCCGCGAGAGATCTCCACGACGACGAAGCGCCGGGGCGAATCTCGCGCCCCGGCGCTTCGTTTCGTTCGAGGTTCCGCTAGAACGACGCGGAGATCAGGAACTCGGGGTAGACCTGCGAGCAGTTCTGATACAGGTTCTCGTCGCAGTCCAGGTAGTTCTCCCAGACGGCCCCTCCGCCGATCATCACGGGCCCGGCCCCCTTGAAATAGGCACCGGCTCTCCCGCCGACCGAGCTCAGGTCCTCGGCGTCCTCGATCATGGTCCGGCGCCAGAATCCGCCCACGTACGGCTTGGTGCGCCGCTGCGGCCCACTGAGCACGTAGTTCACGGCGGGGCTGATCTTGAACACGCCGGGGTCTCCGAGCATCCAGGCTTCCACGTCGAGGCCGATGTTCAGCCCGTTCGCGATGAATCGCCCGGCGCCGATTCCGAGCATCAGGTAGTCCTCGTCGAAGCTCCGTCCCCATCCGCCCGTGATCGACACGCGCGTCGTTCCCTTGGTGAAGGGTTCCTTGCGACCGGCCGGAGCGCTCGACTGCGCCGCCGGCGGCGGCTGTGCGGACTGCGCCGACGGAGCGGCGGGTGCCGTCGCGGGCGGCGCCGTGCTCGGCGGGGCCTGTGCTGGCGGGGTGGTGCTCGGCGCGGCCTGCTGCGGCGTCGTGGCCGTCGTTCCCGCGGCCCCTGCAGCCGGAGCGGTTGCGGGCGGGGGCGTCGCGGTCGGCTCGCCGGCCGGCTGGGCCTGAATGCTGTCCGGGGGCTGGGCCTGGACGCTATCGGGCGCCTGCGCCGCGCTTTCCGCCGGAACGGTCTGGCCGCCGGTCGGCGTTTGTGCCGTGACGCCGGCCGGAAGGGCCAGGGCGATCACGGACAAGGCGATGGCGGGAACGATCCAAGCGGCGGTTCGCGTTCTCATCTCTCCTCCTGGGCGCGAGCTCGCGCGCTTTCTCGTTCGTGCGTTTCGAATGTTTCTGCGTGAACCGCGAGCCTACCCGACCTTGACCGCTTTCGCAATGCGGCGGGGGAGCTGGAACGCGAGCCCCGCGGAGAGCGCCACCACCGCGCCGCCGAGCCACATCGGGCTGGAGGGAGCGATGTGGTCGAACGCGAGCCCGCCGAGGAGCGGTCCGACCGCCCGCGCGAGACTTCCCATGGACGAGTACACGCCCAGCACGGCGCCCTGCTCCTCCGCTCCGGCCGCGAAGCTCACGAGTCCCGCGAGCGTGGGGCCGGTCAGGCTGCTTCCCACCGCGACCACGCCCATCGCCACGACGAGGAGGGGAAAGGCTGGCGCGAGTCCCATCACGACGAGGCCCGCGCCCATGACGAAGACTCCGGCACGGACGAGCGCGCCCTCGCCGAAGCGGCGCGCCAGCGCTCCCACCGCGCCCGCCTGGAGCAAGGCGGCCACGACGCCGACGAACGCCATGAGATATCCCACCTCCTGCGGGCCGAGACGGAACCGGCGCTCGCCGTAGATCGCGAACGTGGCCTCCATCGCGGCGAAGCAGAGCGTGGAAAGGAAGAAGAGCGCCGTCGCGGGACCGATGACCGGCCGCCGGAACACGCTCGCGGGAGAGATCCGCGCGCGCTGCCGTTCGGCCGCGGCACGGCGTGCTTCGGGGGTGAGCGACTCGGGCAGGAGCGTAAGCGCGAGTGCCGCCGCGAGGAAGGCGAGACCCGCCGCCGCGTATCCCGGCACCGAATACCCGAACCGGCTCAACAAGCCGCCGATCGCGGGACCGAAGATGAAGCCGGCTCCAAACGCCGCATAGATGAGCCCCATTCCGTGCGTCCTCCGCGACGGCTCCGTCGTGTCCGCCACGTAGGCCTGCGCGGTCGAGATCGCCGCGCCCGCGATCCCCGCCAGGATCCGTGATGCGAAGAGCGTCGCGAGCGACTCCGCCTGGGCGAACACGAGGTACGAGACCCCGGTGACCGCGAGGCTCCCGAGGAGCACGGGACGTCGCCCGATCCGGTCGGAGACTCGTCCCCACATCGGCGTGAAGAGGAACTGCATGAGCGAGAAGGACGCCACGAGCATCCCCACGGTCACGCCGTTCGCGCCGTAGACCTCGGCGTAGTACGGCAGGAGCGGGATGACGATCCCGAATCCGACGAGATGGATGAAGACGGTGAGGAAGAGAACGAGGCGCGGGCCCACGGGGGCCAGAGGGTACGGTATCCGGTAGAATCCCGCCATGCCCGCGCCTCTTCCCCGTTCCTTCTACGCGCGCGCCACCCTGACGGTCGCCCGCGATCTCCTCGGGCGCGTGCTCGTCCGGCGCACGCCGGAGGGCGCCGTCCTCCGCGGACGGATCGTGGAGGCGGAGGCGTACGTGGGCGAAGAGGACAAGGCCTGTCATGCGCGCGCGGGACGGACGCCGCGGACCGACGTCATGTACGGACCTCCCGGGTTCGCGTACGTGTACCTCACGTACGGCATGCACCACATGCTGAACGTCGTCGCCGAGGCCGAGGGACGCCCCGCGGCGGTGCTGCTCCGGGCCGTGGAACCGCTCGAGGGGCTCGAGTGGATGGCGCGGGCCCGGCAAAACGGCGGCCCCTCCTCGCGCGGTGAAGCGGGCCGTGCGGGCGAGTCCGGGCCCAGGCCGCACCAGCTCGCGAGCGGGCCGGGAAAGCTATGCCAGGCCTTCGGGCTCGACCTCCGGCACAACCGCGCGGATCTCCTCGGGAGGGAGCTCTGGATCGAGGAAGGGACTCCCGTTCCGAGCGCTCGAATCGCCACCTCGGCGCGCATCGGCTGCGAGACCGCGGCGAAGCCCTGGGACCTCATGCCCTGGAGGTTCTATGTGGCGGACAGCAGGTTCGTTACGCCGGGCCGGGCGAGCGCGCCGGCGCGAAAGTCGGGGTAGCCAACCGCGACCCTCTGAACGATAATCGGGGTCTTACTCCAAGAACGGGGGACAACGTGTCCGGATTTCTGAGCGAGCAAAATCTCATGTGGCGGGAGCGGGCCCGCGAGGTCGCGGAGAAGGTCGTGCGGCCGAACGCCGCCAAGTACGACCGGCTCCAGGAATACCCCTGGGACATCAAGGAAGCCATCGCCAAGGCCGGGCTCATGGGGGTCTGGATCTCCAAGGAGTACGGCGGCGGGGGAGGCGGCGTGCTCGACCTCTGCATCTGCGTCGAGGAGCTCTCGCGCGCGTGCGGCGGCGTGGGCGTGCTCTACGCCGTGAACGCGCTCGGCACCTTCCCCGTCATGGTCGGCGGGACGGAAGAGCAGAAGCACCGCTGGCTCACCCCGATCGCCAAGGGCGAGAAGCTCATCTCGTTCGGCCTCTCCGAGAAGTTCGCGGGGAGCGACGCGGCGAGCCTGCGGTGCAACGCGACCCTCGAGGGCGACCACTACGTCCTGAACGGCGAGAAGAAGTGGAACACGAACGGCGGCGCCGCCGACATCTACACCGTGTTCTGCGTGACCGACGCCGGCTCCAAGTCCCGGCGGATCAGCGCGCTCATGGTGGAGAAGGGGATGCCCGGCTTCCGGATCGGCAAGGTCGAGGACAAGATGGGGATCCGCGCCGTCCCGGTCGTGGAGATCCACTTCGAGAATTGCCGCGTCCCCGCGAAGAATCTCCTCGGCGAGTCCGCGGGCATGGGCTTCAAGCACGCCATGGCGACGCTCGACAAGGCGCGTCCCGGCGTGGCGGCCCAGGCCGTCGGCCTGGCGCAGGGCGCGCTCGAGTACGCGATGGTCTACGCGGGCCACCGCGAGCAGTTCGGCGCCCCGATCTCGTCCTTCCAGATGATCCAGGCGATGCTCGCCGACATGGCCACGAAGGTCGAGGCCGCGCGCCAGCTCGTCTACACCGCGGCGCGGGCGGTGGACAGCGGCGCCCCGAACGTCTCGAAGCTCTCCGCCATGTGCAAGCTCTTCGCCACGGACGTCGCCATGGAGGTCACCACGAACGCCGTCCAGATCTTCGGCGGCTACGGCTACATGCGCGACTACCCGATCGAGAAGTACATGCGTGACGCCAAGATCACGCAGATCTACGAGGGGACGAACCAGGTGCAGCGCATGGTCGTGGCGCGCTCGCTCGTGAAGGAGTCCCTCTCGCTCAAGCACCTGCTCGACTACATCCCGAAGGAGGTCCAGACCGGCGTGAACGACCCGGAGACGCTGGAGCGCCTGAAGGGTGCGGAGCCGAGCACGGTCACCGCCGAATAAGCCGGAGCCCGATCCCGGGCCATTCTCGTGGGGAGGTAGCATCATGGAGGCGACCCTGGACCGGACGTCGACGCTCAAGGTGGGGGACAAGGCACCCGACTTCACGCTCAAGGACCAGAACGGGAATCCGGTGAGCCTGTCCGACTACCTCGGCAAGAAGAACGTCGTCGTCGTGTTCCACCCGCTCGCGTTCACGTCGGTGTGCGACGTGCAGATGCCCGGATACAACCAGGAGCGCCAGAGCTTCAACGGGCTGAACACGCAGGTGTTCGCGATCTCGGTGGACTCGGTGCCGACGCACCGTGCGTGGGCGGAGAAGCTGGGCGGGATCGACTATCCGATGCTCGCGGACTTCTGGCCGCACGGCGAGGTGGCGCGGACGTACGGCGTCCTCCTCGATTCGGGCGTCTCGGCGCGCGCGACGTTCGTCGTCGACACGCAGGGAGTCATCCGGATGATCGAGGTCCACGAGATGGGCAAGGTCCCGGACCGCCAGAAGCTGATCGAGTTCCTGAAGACGCTGAACTGATCCCGGCGCAGGCGCGCCCCGCAGCGCCGCGCGACGGCTCCACGGCTCAGCGGGCCGCCGCCACCACCGTTGCCGCCCGGATCTCCGCGGCGCGCCGGCGCGCCTGAGCCGCCTCGCCGGACTTCCAGCGGGGCGATGCCGCGCCGGAAGTCCCGCTCGGCGAGCGCGTAGCGGCCTCGCTCCGCCCGTACCGCCCCCAGGGTCCATAGAGACAGCGCGAGCTCCGCGCTCCGCCCGGTCGGGGTCTGGATCGCGACGGCCGACAGGAGATCACGCTCCGCGTCTCCTCGGACAGGGCGGATGCCTCGTCGGAGAATCGTGCTCCCGAGTGGGCGGCCTTCTCGGGGTGAGGAAGATCCCAGTCGGGCATGGGGAGCTCCCGGTGTATCCGGATTATTCGCTGGAGGCCCGGGAAGGGTACTCCTCCGGACCGGGCCGGGGTAACAATTCCGTGACGGCGCCGGACACGACCGCTTGATCGGGCTGTCGTCCCGGGCCTAGGATGCACGGAGCCCGTTCTGCACGTACGGCACGGAGGCCCAACCCATGAGCCCGTTTTCACTTCGCTCCCGTCCCAGCCGAGCGATCCTGATCCCTGCGGTCCTGGTCACGATCCTGACCGCCTGCTCCCAGTCGGGCTCCTCTTCGAACGGGAGCGGCGCGGCTCCTTCGGCGGCTCCCGCCGCCGCGCCGAAACCGCAGGGAGAAGCGGATCCGATCGCCGCCGAGATCGCGAAGCAGGTCACGGACGCGATGGGAGGACAGGCCGCCTGGGAAAACCTCCCCTATCTGCGCTTCGACTTCGTCGTGGTCAGCGAGGGGCAGGAGCGCGCGAGGTTCCGCCACTGGTGGGACAAGAAGCGCGGTCGGGTCCGCGTCGAGGGCCCGGACGAGAAGGGACAGATCGTGGCCGCCGCCTTCGGGCTCGCGGACAAGAAGGGGATCTCGTTCACCGGCGGAATGCCGGACGCCGATTCCGCTTCGATCGCGAGCCACATCCAGAACGGATACGAGCGGTGGGTGAACGACACGTACTGGCTCATCATGCCGTTCAAGCTCCGCGATCCCGGCACCCGCCTCAAGCACGCGCGCACGGAGACGGGTGAGGCGGGACAGACCTACGACGTGCTCGAGCTCTCGTTCCAGCCGGGCGTGGGCCTGACGCCTCAGGATCGATACTGGCTCTACGTCAATCGCGAGACTCACCTGATCGACCGGTGGGAGTTCGTCCTGACCGGCCGCCAGCCGCCGCCCCAGGGATCCTCCTGGGAATCCTACAGTTCCGTCGGACCTCTTCGGCTGTCGCTCGTGAGGCGGTTCCGGGATCGGCCGGCCATGCTCCGGTTCGACAACGTCTCGGCCCCGGAGGCCATGGACGAGAAGGTGTTCACCCACTCCAAGATCATGGGATGAGGCCGGTTCCGGCTCTCTAGCGCCGCTCCCCGCAGCGAGCAAGCGGGCCATCTCTGCGCGGTCCTCGAATGGACCGCCCTTGATCCCTTTCGCGACAGCGTTTAGGATGCGCGGGACAGGTCGGGAATGTCTGGCCCTTCACCGAGCGGGAGACCCTCCCATGGCGCGGAAGCCCTCGTCTCGAGCCTCCAAGCGATCGGTCAGGTCCGCCAAGTCCAAGTCCAGCAAGAACTCCGGGGGGAGGAAACGGGTGGCCTCGAAGCCAATGAAAGGCGGACGCACGACGTCCGCGGCAAGATCCAGATCCGTGAAGAAGGCGGCTCCTGCCGCTCGTCCGGCTGCCCGATCGTCCACCTCTCGAAGCCAGGCCACCAAATCCCGCCCCGCCGCGAAAGCGGGGCCCCGGGTGGTGAAGGCGGCGCCGGGAGTTGGCAAGTCCACGAAGCCCGCGGTAAAAGCCGGCAAGATCGCGGCCAAGGCGGCCAGGCCCATCCAGGCGGTCGCGGGCGGGCGATCCGCGCAAGGGACGCTCGAGTTCGAGGCCGAGCCGGCGATCAGCACGTTCGCCGAGAAGCCCGTGGCGATACCGCCGCCGCCGATGCCGACGCGGCGCCGCAACGCGGCCAAGCCGGGCTCCCCCGACTGGCCGGGAGAGAGCCTCACCGTAGGGATGATGGCGCCGGAGTTTTCGCTTCCGAGCACGCTCGGACGGAAGGTGTCGCTCAGCGAGTTCCGCGGGAAGCGCGTGATCCTGTATTTCTATCCCAAGGACGACACGCCCGGGTGCACCATGGAGGCATGCGCCTTCCGGGACCACCTGCCGCGCATCACCTCCAAGGATGCCGTCGTGCTGGGCGTGAGCCTGGACGACGAGCTGAGCCACCAGCGCTTCGCGCAGAAGTACAACCTACCGTTTGCGCTCCTCTCGGACGTGGACGCGGCGGTCTCGCGCCAGTATGGCACGTACAAGGAGAAGAACCTGTACGGCCGCAGCTACTGGGGCATCGAGCGCACCACGTTCGTGATCGATCGCGAGGGACGCGTCGAGAACGTCTTCCGGCGTGTGAAGGTGGAAGGCCACGCCGAGGAGGTCATGGCGACGCTGGCCATCTAGTGCGCCCGACCGTTCCCGCGTAACCGAAGGCGACCGTGCGCCGCACCAAGATCATCGCGACGATCGGCCCCGCCTCGCTCGAGCCCCGCGTGCTCTCGCGCATGATCCGCGCGGGCATGGACGTGGCGCGGCTCAACTTCTCGCACGGCACCTACCGGGACCACACGCGCGCGATCCGCCGCATCCGCGTCGCCTCGAAGCGCCTCGCCAAGCCGGTCGGCCTCCTCCTCGATCTCCAGGGCCCGCGCATCCGCCTGGGCGAGTTCGAGGACGGCGCCGCTTCGCTGGAGCAAGGCGCCGAAGTCGAGATCACTCCGCGGCGCGTGATGGGGCACGCGGGGCTCGTTCCCATCGCCTACTCCTGGCTCATGCGCGACGTCTCGAAGGGCGATCGGATCCTCATCGCCGACGGACTGGTCGAGCTCAAGGTCCTCGGGAAGTCGCGCGGGAGGCTTCGCGCTCGCGTGGTCACGGGGGGGGAGGTCTCGGACCACAAGGGCGTCAACTTCCCCGGCGTCCCGCTCAGCGTTCCCTCGATCACGCCCAAGGACCGCGCGGACGTCGAGTTCGGCCTCGCGATGGGCGTGGACGCGATCGCGCTCTCCTTCGTGCGGCAGGCGCGCGACATCGAGGGCCTGAAGCGCCTTCTCCGCCGCGCCCAGCGGCCCCCCATCGTGATCGCGAAGATCGAGCGGCGCGAGGCGATCGAGAACCTGGATGAAATCCTGGAATCCGCGGACGGCGTCATGGTGGCGCGAGGAGATCTCGGCGTGGAGTACCCGCCCGAGCGCGTTCCGATCTTGCAGAAGCGGATCATCGAGCGCGCGAACCAGCGCGAGGTGCTCGTGATCACCGCGACCCAGATGCTCGAGTCCATGGTGCACGCGCCGCGTCCCACGCGCGCCGAAGCGTCGGACGTGGCGAACGCGATCTTCGACGGCACGGACGCGATCATGCTGAGCGCGGAGACCGCGGTGGGCGAGTATCCCGATCGCTCGATCCAGACCATGTCCCGGATCGCCTCCGAGGCGGACGAGTTCACGGCGACGGCCCGCGCCCCCCGCCGTTCCAGCGACGGCGTCTCGAGCCTCACCAGCCCCACGCACGCGCTCGCGCACACCGCCTGGCAGGCGGCGCGGGAGATCCGGGCGCGCGCCGTCGTGATCTTCACGCACACCGGCTACTCCGCCCGCCTCGTGAGCAAGAGCCGTCCGAGCTCGCCGATCTTCGCCCTGACGCCGCTCGAATCCACGTGCCGGCGGCTCACGCTGGCGTGGGGCGTCCTTCCCGTTCTCGTCCCGAGGTGGCGGACCGCCGAGATGATGGTCGAGACCGGGGTGCGGCTGCTCCAGTCGAAGAAGCTCCTCCACCGGGAGGACTGGGTGGTCGCCATGGCCGGGACCACGACGCGATCGGGGGGGACGAACCTCCTTCGCATTCTGCAGCTCGGCCGTGCTCCCGACGTGGTGCCGGCTCATACCCCGCGCTGAACGGGCGGCGCTCCTCGGGTCGTTCGGCCGCCTGGCCCTCCGCCCGTACCCGGTTGACACACAAGCAAGTAGCGGCTATGCTCTCTGTAAATCCAGTGCACCGCCGCACTCGCCGCCGCATCCAAGCTTCGGGAACGTTATTTGCGTTGCAAGGCGCGGGGGCTCGCGGAGTTCCAGGCGGCGAATCAGGAGGGGTCGTACGAATGGTCACGTTGAGCGAAAAGGCCGTATCCGAGATCAAGGCCATCATGCAGCAAAACGGTGGCGCGTTCGAAGGCATCCGCGTCTTCGTCGCTGGCGGAGGCTGCTCGGGGCTCTCGTACGGAATGCAGATCGCCGATGAGCCGGCCACGGCCGACGACCTCGTCTTCGAGAACGAGGGCGTGAAGGTCATCGTCGACGCGGGCAGCCATCAGTACCTCGACGGAGCGTCGATCGACTTCGACGACACGCTCCAGGGCGGGGGATTCAAGATCAACAATCCAAACGCCGCGAAGACCTGCGGCTGCGGATCGTCGTTCGCGTCCGAGGAGGGCGCCGAGGGATCCCAGGCGGCTTCCGGCGGAGGCTGCGGCTGCGGCGGCGGGGGCTGCGGCAGCCACTAGGCCGCGGGTCCGCCACCACACGGTTTTGCGACCGGCGCTCCGGAAACGGGGCGCCGGTTCCGTTTTCCACTCCCGTGCCGGCGCGTTCCGATGAGGGCTCCGTGACCGAATTCGTCCGCGTGGCGAGGCTCTCCGATCTGGAAGAGGGAAAGGGGGCGATCGTCACGGTGAAGGGGACCAAGATCGCGCTCTTCCGGTGCGAGGGGACCGTCTACGCGATCCGGAACCAGTGTCCGCACATGGGCGGAGACCTGGGAGAGGGGCTGCTGCAGGGCGACATCGTGCGCTGTCCGTGGCACGGTTGGAAATTCAGCGTGAAGACGGGGAAGGCGCCCGACACGGAGGTCGTGGGCGTGAGGACGTACGAGGTCCGGATCGATGGCGACGACGTTCTCGTCGGTGCTTGAGGGAGTGCGCGCGCGGTTCCCCGCGCTCCGCGCGGCGGGGGATCGCGAGATCTTCTTCGACAACGCCGCCGGCGCGCAGGTGCCGGACGAGGTGGTGGACGCGATGCGCGATCATCTCGTCGCGCGGAACGTGCAGCGCGGAGGACGGTATCCGCGATCGCGCGAGGTGGACGCCGCGATCGAGGGCGCGCGAGAGATCCTCGCGGCATTTCTGAACGCCCCGTTCGCCGACGAGGTCGTCTTCGGACTCAACTCCACGTCGTTGATCCGCATGGTCGCGGAGTCGCTGAGACCCGCGCTTCGGACCGGAGACCGGATCGTGGTCACCGATCTCGACCACGAGGCGAACGTGGGGCCGTGGCTCCGGCTCGAGTCGAGCGGCGTCACGCCCCTGGTCTGGAAGGTACGCGGACCCGGGGCGACGCTCGAGATGGACGATCTTCGCGTCCTCCTGGGATCGGCCGGCGGTCCCGTGCGGCTGGTCGCGATGCCGCTCGCGTCCAACGCGACCGGCGGCATCGTGGACGTCGCCGCGGCCGCCCGGCTCGCGCGCGAGGCGGGGGCGTGGACGTTCGTGGACGCGGTCCACTTCGCGCCCCACGGCCCGATCGATGTTCGGGTGCTGGGGGCCGATTTCCTCGCGTTCTCCGGCTACAAGATCTTCGGGCCCCACGTGGGCTTTCTCTGGGGCCGGCGCGAAGCCCTGCGCGCGCTCACGCCGGCACGGGAGTTCTTCATCCAGGGCGGGGCCCCCTACGCCTTCGAGGGCGGCACGCAGGTCTACGAGGGCATCGCGGGCATGGCGGGGGCCATGCGATATCTTTCCTCGCTCGGCACGTCCGCCTCCGGAGCGAACGAGTTGGACCCAGCGTCCACTCGCCGCGGGGCAAGTGAATCTGACCTTTCGTTCACTCGCTCGTTGGATCGAAGGCCAGCACTGGTGCGGGCGATGAGCCTGATCCGGGAGTACGAGAGCGATCTCGCGCGGACCATGCTCCGCACGCTCCGCGAGATCCCGGAGCTCCGGATCCTGGGCGAGAGCGATCCGGAACGCGCCTCGAAGCGCATCCCGACCTTCTCCTTCCGGATCGACGGCCTCACCCCGGCCGCGATCGTGGAGCGGCTCGCCGCGGAAGGAATCCACGCCCGCGACGGACACATGTACGCGCCGCGCCTGATCGAAGCCGTGGGCATCGACCCCATGACCGGTGTCTGCCGCGTGAGTCTCTGCCACTACAACACGCCCGCCGAGATCGACCGATTCGCGGAAACCATCCGCGCGGTGACCGATCACGGCGCTCACGGACCCGATCGATCGTCCGGCGGGCCTCCGCAGGCGAGGCGCTGAGCCATGGAAGAAGCCTCGTTCCTCCAGGACCTCGTCGTCACGCTGACGGCGGCGCTGTTCGTCCTCCTGCCGAGCCGCCGCCTCCGCATTCCCGCCGCGGTCGGATTCATGCTCACCGGGATCCTCATCGGTCCTGGCGGACTCGGGCTCATCGGCGACCCCCACCACGTGCAGGTCATGGCCGAGGTCGGCGTCGCGATCCTCCTCTTCATGATCGGGCTCGAGTTCTCGACGGCGCGCCTGCGCGAGATCGGGCGCGCGTTCTTCGTGGGAGGATCGACTCAGGTACTCGGCACGATCGCGGTGGGCGCGGCGCTCGCGCTCTCGCTCTCGTCCGGCGCGCGCCTCGGCACCGCCGTGTTCGTCGGTATGCTCCTCGCGCTTTCCTCGACCGCCATGGTGCTCCGCATCTTCGTGGAGCGGGGCGAGCACCACGCGCCCCAGGGCCGGCTCGTCCTGGGAATCCTCCTCTTCCAGGACTTCGCGATGGTGCCGATGCTCCTCCTCGTCCCCTCGCTTGCCGGAACGGGAACCCTCTCGTTCGGACCGAGGCTCCTGATCGGCACCGCCGCCGCGCTCGCGGTCTGGCTCGCGGCCCGGTTCCTCATGCCGCGGGTGGTGGGAGCCGTCGTCCGGAGCGGCGTGCGCGAGCTCTACGCGATGATGGCCGTGGCGATCTGTCTCGGCGCCGCGCTCGTGACGCAATCGCTCGGCCTTTCGCCGGCGCTCGGAGCCTTCCTGGCCGGGCTCCTCGTCAGCGAGTCCGAGTACAGCCACCAGATCGTCGCCGAAGTGCTCCCGTTCCGGGACCTCTTCAGCAGCGTCTTCTTCATCTCGATCGGGATGCTGCTCGTCCCCGACATGATCCTCCGCAACCTGCCCGCGACGACGGCGATCCTCGTGGCCGTGATCCTGATCAAGGCCGCCGTCGCCGCCGGAGCGGTCCGGCTCATGGGCTATCCCGCGAGGATCGCGGTGGTGGTGGGCCTCTCGCTCGCGCAGGTGGGGGAGTTCTCCTTCGTCCTCGCGTCGGTGGGAGTGGCTCAGGGGCTCCTCTCCGCGACCGCGGCGCAGATCTTCCTCGCCGTCGCCGTGGTCACGCTCATGCTGACGCCGTTCCTGATCCATCTCGCCGAATGGGCGGGATCGCGTGCGGCCGCGAGACCGGCGCTCCCGGCCCGCGACACCGAGCTCGGGGGACACGTCTCGGGAGCCGTTCCTGTCGTAAAGCCGGGGGAGGACGGGCTCTCCGGCCACGTCGTGATCGCGGGATACGGGCTGAACGGCCGGAACGTCGCGCGCGTGCTGCGCGAGCTTGGGATTCCGTACGTGGCGCTCGAGGTCGACCCCACGATCGTCCGTCGCGCCCGGAGCGACGGGGAGCGCATCGAGTTCGGCGACGCGTCGAAGCTCGAGTCTCTCCGCAACGCCGGGGTTCATCGCGCCGCGATCGTCGTCGCCGCGATCTCCGATCCCACGGCCACGCGGTTCACCGTGATGCAGGCGCGCCGCTCCAATCCGGGCGCGTACGTGATCGCGCGCACGCGCCTCGTCCGCGAGGTGGCCGAGCTCATGCGCCTCGGTGCCGACGAGGTGATCCCGGAGGAGTTCGAGACGTCCATCGCGATCCTGGGGCGCGTCCTCCGCCGGTTCCACGTCCCGCTGAACGTGATCCGGCTCCAAGAACAGGCGCTCCGCCGCGAGGGGTACAGCTTCCTCCGGGGCGCCGACGCCGAGACGCTCACGACTTCCGTTTCCAGGCTCATCTCCGGCGCCACCACCGACACGTTCTACCTCGAGCCCGAGTCTCCAGCGGTCGATCGCACCATCGCGCAGCTGGACTTGCACGGAGCCACGCGCGCGCTCATCATCGCCGTGGTACGCGACGGCGCCCACACGCTGAGCCCGGACTCCGGGTTCACGCTCCGGGCGGGAGACATCCTGGTCCTGGTGGGGGACC
Organism: Candidatus Eisenbacteria bacterium; assembly: GCA_035712245.1. GTDB lineage: Bacteria > Eisenbacteria > RBG-16-71-46 > SZUA-252 > SZUA-252 > WS-9. The sequence continues at coordinate 7,281 of DASTBC010000123.1, read as the reverse complement.
ACCAGGCGCTCGAGAACGCGTTCGAGCGCCTGAGCCCTCCGCGGCCCGGCTAGAGGGGACCGTCAGGGGGTAGTCCGTGGCCGAGAAGCCGGTCGACGAGAGCTCGCGGTACGCGATCCAGGGCGAGATCGGGCGCGGAGGAATGGGTCAGGTCCTCTCCGCGGTGGACCTCCGCCTCGGCCGGCCCGTCGCGATCAAGCGGATCCCCGAAGAGCTCGGCTCCGACACCCAGCGCCTCGCGCGGCTGAAGCGCGAGGCTCGCGCCCTCGGGAAGCTCAACCACCCCAACATCGCCACGATCTACAGCTTCGAGGTCACGCGGAGCGGATCGCGCCTGCTCATCCTCGAGCGGGTCGAGGGCGAGACGCTCGCATCGCGGATCCGCCGCGGTCCGCTCGCCGTTTTCGACGCGCTGGCCATCGCCGAGCAGATCGCGGCCGCGCTCCAGGCGGCGCACGAGCGGGGCGTGGTGCACCGCGATCTCAAGCCCGCGAACGTGATGGTGACGCCCCAAGGCCAGGTGAAGATCCTGGACTTCGGCCTGGCGAAGATCACCGAGGATCCGGGCGAGACCACGGACGGGAGCGAGGACCTGGACCAGACGGGCCCCGGCCTCACGATCGGCACGCCGGGCTACATGAGCCCCGAGCAGGTGCGGGGGCTCGAAGCGGATCGCAGGAGCGACATCTTCGCGTTCGGCTGCGTGCTCTACGAGTGCCTGACGGGCGCGCGCGCCTTCGGCGGAACGCCGGAGCAGGCGATGGGGCGCGTGCTGATGCGGAATCCGTCGTGGTCCGCTCTTCCCGGGGAGACGCCCGAGGAGATCCGCCAGCTGCTCGCGCGATGTCTCGAGAAGGACTCCGAGAAGCGGCTCTCCGAAGCGCGCGAGGCGCGCGCCGCGATCCGCGAGGTGCTGGGAGCGCCCGCGTCCGCCCCGTCCGAAGGGCGACATCCTCTCTCGGGGACGCGCCGGTTCCCCGTTCCGCTGACGAGCTTCGTGGGGAGAGAACGGGAGCTCGGCGAGGCGCTCGATCTCCTGGGACACGCCCGCATCCTCACCCTGACCGGGCTCGGCGGTTTCGGGAAGACCCGCCTCGCGTCGAAGCTCGTGGAACGAAGGATGGCGCACGCTCGCGGCGAGGTGGCGTGGGTCGACCTCGCGTCGATCACCGAGCCGGAGCGCGTTCCCTCCGCGGTCGCGGCGGCGCTCGGGATCCGCGAGTCGGCGGGCGAGTGGATCCTCGACACGCTGGAGAGTCACTTCGCGGGGCGCGAGTCGCTCCTCGTGCTGGATTCGTGCGAGCACGTGCTCGTCGCCTGCCAGGGGCTCGCGACCGTGCTCCTCTCGCGCGCGGCGCGGCTCACCATCCTCGCGACGAGCCGCGAGCCGCTCCGCGTCGAGGGAGAGCAGGTCTACCCGGTTCCCCCGCTGCCGACCGCGGCTCCTCGGCCGAAGAAGGTGCGCGTCCCGCAGGGCGGGCCGATGTCCGACGCCGCGCGGCTCTTCTTCGACCGGGCGCTCGCGAACCGGCCCGACCTCGCCTCGTCCGGGAAGGAGCTCGAGACGGTCGAGGAGATCTGCCGGCGGCTCGAGGGACTTCCGCTCGCGATCGAGCTCGCGGCGGCTCGCACGCGCGTGCTCACGCCGGCCGAGATCCTGGCGCGGCTCCCGGACCAGATCCGCCTCCTCGCGGGAGGACCTCCGGGGGCGGAGCCGAGACATCAGGCGCTCGCGGCGACGATCCGGTGGAGCTACGACCTCCTCACGCCGGAAGAGCGGAAGTTCCTGCGCTCGCTCGCCGTGTTCACGGGCGGGTGGACGCTGGAGGCCGCGCGCGAGATCGCGCAAGCCGCGGACGAGTTCCAGACGCTGGAGATGCTCTCGCGGCTCGTCGACAAGTCGCTCGTCCTCGCGGAGCCCTCGGTGGGGGAACAGCTCCGGTTCCGATTCCTCGAGACGGTGCGCCAGTACGCGCTCGAGGAGCTGCGCCGGCACGGGGAGGAGGCACCCATGCGCGCGCGGCATCTGGAGCACTACGTCCGGCTTGCCGAGCGCGCGGCGCCCGAGCTCTTCGGTCCCGAGCAGGGCACGTGGCTCGAGCGGCTCGAGGCGGACCACGAGAACTTCCTGACGGCGCTCTGGTGGTGCCGGTGCGCGGGCGGGGCCTGCGACGACGTGAACGCGCTGCGGATCGCCTCGCGGCTCTGGCGCTTCTGGTTCGGACAGGGACACCTGGAGCTGGGGCGCACCGTGCTCCGCACCGTGCTCGCGCTCCCCGGCGCGGCGCCGGCGAGCGCGGAACGCGCGGAAGCGCTGGTGGGCGCCGGCGCGCTCGCGTTCCACCAGAACGACTACGACGATGGATTCGCACGCTACGAGGAGAGCCTCGCGATCGCCCGGGAACGGGACGACGCGAGCGCGATCGGGTTCGCGCTCGGTGGACTGGGAAATCTCCACATGAGCCGCGGCGACTACGGCGAAGCGAGGGAGCGCTACGATTCCGCGCGCGCCGAGTTCGCGCGCGCCGGGCACCGGCGCGGCGAGGGGCTCATGGTGAGCAATCTCGGCCGCCTCTCCGAGCTCGAGGGAGATCTCGACCGCGCACACGAGCTCTCCGGCCTGGGGATCTCGATCTTGCGGGAAGTGGGGGACATCGGCTCGCTCGCGCTCCGGCTCTCGTCCTATGCCGAGGAGTCGCTTCGGATGGGGCGCGTGCTGGAGGCGAAGGAGCGGCTCCTCGAGTGCCTCGCCGTGGTCCAGGAGCTGGGCGAGCCCCACCCAGGCACGTACGCGCTCGAACGAACCGCCGCGCTCCTGGAAACCTCGGGAGATCCCAGGGCCGCGGCGCGGCTGTGCGGCGCGGCCGACGCGCTTCGCCAGCGGATCGGCTCACCGCGATCGCCCAAGGAGAAGAAGGAGCTCGACGAGCTCCTCCTCCGCCTGCAGCGAGCGACCGGAGGCACCGCGTTCGGCGAGGCCTGGGCCGAAGGGCGCGGCCTCTCGTTCGAGGGGGCGATCGGCGAGGCGCTGCGGGCGCTGGAATACGGAGGAGCGGGGTCGGCGCGATCCTAGGCGGAGCCCACCGCGGCGATCGCGTTGCGGAGCTTCGTGGCCATGACCCCGAGCTCGGTCTCCGGACCGAATCCGCGAGACCTGGCCAGCTCCTCCACTTCTTCGAGGGCTGCCCTCGCGGAGTCGACATTCGAGGAATGCAGCTCCAGCTCCGCTCGATGGAAGAGGATCCGGCCCAGCTCGATGGGATGCCCCGCCTCGCGCATGATGGCTTCCGCCTCCGCGAGCTCGCGCCGAGCCTCGTCGCTACGGCCCTCCATGTGGGACAGCCTTCCCAGGAGACCCAGCGCATACCCTTCCATCGTGCGCGTACCCACCACGCGATGGTGCGCGAGCGCGGGCTCGAGACACGAGCGGGCGTGCTCCAGCCGTCCTTGCCGAAGATGCAGGCTGCCGAGATTGCTCAGGAAGAGTCCCTCGTTCCGGCGATCACCGGTCTCGCGAGCGATCGCCAGGGCAGCCTCGTAGCACCCGATCGCCTCGTGGGAATTCCCCATCTCGACATGAAGGTTGCCCAGGTTCCCGAGCGCCTGACACTCGAACGCGCGATCCCCCTCCTCGCGTAGGATCTCCAGCGATCGTGCGTGCTGAGCGAGCGCTTCCGGATAGCGGCCGCGGCTCCTGTGCAGCGATCCGAGATATCCGTGCACGTAGCCGACGCGGCGGCGATCTCCGGCCTGCTCGAGCAGCTCGAGTGCGGACACGTAATAGGCCGCCGCTTCCTCATAGCGTCCTTGCACGGCCTCCACGATCCCCAGATTGCTGAGGATCATGCCGGCAAGGCGGTGATCTCCGCGCGCCCGGTGGACCTCGAGCGCCTCCGCGTAGTGGGCCCGCGCGGAATCCAGGGCGCCCTCGTCGTAATCGATGTTCCCGCGCCACCCCACGAGGGTCGCCATGAGCCTTGCGTCCGAGGTGCCGCGGGCCAGGGAAACCGCTTCCTCCGTATGGGCGCGAGTGGCTTCCTTGTTTCCGCAGCAGCGCTCCAGTCGCGCCAGAGAAAAGAGGACTCGGGCCCGATCGGGCGGCTCGAGCTCGAGCCCATTCAGCAGGTCGAGTCCGATCTCGACGGCGGTCACGAGCGGACCGCGCAGAACCATGATCTCCGTCGCGGCCCGGTAGGCGAGCGTTGCGACCAAGCCGTCCTGCCGGCGCAGGGCGCGCCGTGTCGCGGCGACGAGATTCGCGAGCTCGCGCTCGAGACTGCGCCGCTGATCCTTGCCGTCCGGGGCGTCCAGCCTCTCCACCGCTTCGTCCGTTCCGTAGCGTGAGTACCATCGTCCGTGGCGTTCCTCCGCGGCAATGGCGTCGACGGGATTCTTCTCCCCGAGAGGCTCGCTCAGCTTGCGCCGGGCGTACTCCTGCAGGCTCGCGTACATGCCGAACCGGGCCTCGGCTCCGCCCTTCTCCGCGATGGCGGTCGTGCGCAAGAGGCTTCGGTCGACGAGTCCATGAAGGAGGTCCACGAGGGCGACCGGATCGGGCCAGCCGGTCCTGTCGAGGACGCGCTCCGCGGCCTCGAGCGTGAATCCGTCCTCGAACACCGAGCACTGCGCCCACGCGGACCGTTCCCAGGGCGCCAGGAGGTCCCAGGAACCCTCGATGGCGACCTCCAGGGTCTCGTGCCTCGTCGTGCGTCCTCCCGTGAGGAGCCGGAACCGATCCCGCATCTGACCCAGGATTCCCGAGGCCGGCATCACGCGCGTGCGTGCGGCCGCGAGCTCGATCGCGAGCGGCATCCCGTCCACGAGGCGAACGATCTCCCGCACGGCTTCGGCCTCGGGGCCGTGGAGATCCACCCCCGGCCGGAGCCATCGAGCCCGGGACGTGAAGAGATCCGTGGCCGCATTCGTCGCCAGCGGCTCGACGGCGAGGACTTGCTCCGTCGGATCGAGACGCAACCGCTCGCGGCTCGTGACGAGGAAACGCGCCTCCGGCGCGTCGGCGAGCCAGCGCCCCACGGACGCCGTTGCGTGTTCCACCACCTGCTCGAAGTTGTCGAGGATCACGAGGCACCGGCTCCGTGCCGCGATCGCCTGCCCGAGGTGCTCCACCGGATCCTGCCGGCCGATCGGAAGGCCGAACGATCGCGCAACCGAGGACGCGATGGCCTGGAGATCGCGCGCGTCCTTGAGGTCGCAGAACCAGACCCCGCCCGGCCAGGCCTCGAGCCCTTGCCGGCCGTACCGTATGGCGAGCCGAGTCTTTCCCATTCCGGCGGCTCCGGCCAACGTGACGAGCCGCGCGCCGTCCTCGAACAGCCGATCCAGCGTGCCGATCTCGGTCGCCCGGCCGACGAAGTCGTCCCGCTCCGCGGGCAGCGTCTCCCGTCCGCGCAAAGCCGGCGTGATCGGTTGTGATCCCGCGTCGGGGATGCGGCCGGCCAGTGCGGCCGCGACCTCTTCCGCGAGGCGAAACCGGCGCTCCGGCTCGCGCTCGAGGCAGCGCAGAATCGTTCGTTCCCAGCGCTCGTCGAGATCGGGCACGAGGTCACGGGGAGAGGGGGGCTCTTCGGTGAGCCTTCTCCGCGCGGCCTCGGCAGGGGAGCCTCCGACGAAGGGCGGCCTCCTCGTGACCATCTCGAAGAGCACGACGCCGAGCGCGTAGATGTCGGCCTCGGGGCCTCCCGGCTCGCCTCGAACCTGCTCGGGAGCCATGTAGGCAGGCGTTCCCGCGGCCAGAAGGGAATCGCTCGGGCTGCCGCCGGAGCCGCTCTCCTCGATGGAGCGAGCGATCCCGAAATCGGTCACCACCGCCTGCTCCGATCCATCCCGATCCACGAGCATGACGTTCCCGGGCTTGAGGTCCCGATGCACCACACCCGCTTCGTGGGCGGACCCGAGCGCCGCCGCGATCTGCTCGCCGAACAGACGCGCCGTCTCGCGCGGAATCCCCTCACTCCGGAGCCGCTCCGACAGCGTGACTCCGCGGAGCTTCTCCATCGTCAGGAACCAGGTGGTTCCGCGCTCGTCGTCGTGCCGCCCGAGGTCGAAGAGGCGGCAGATGTTGGGATGCCACACGGAACGCGCGAGGAAGCCCTCCGTCTTCAGGCGGCGGTAGGACTCTTCGCTCCGTATCGAGATCCGGAGCACCTTCAGCGCGACGTCGATCTCGAGGGCGTGGTCCCGGGCCTCGTATACCTCTCCCATGCCGCCGCGTCCGAGCAGGTCGCGGATCTCGTACCGATCGGCGACCCGATCTCCCGGGGCGAAGCGCGGGGGTTCGGAAGCGCCGAGGGCGCCCAGCCAGACCGTGGGGATGGACGGCAGGCCGTCGTCCCCGTCGTGCGCGGCGAGCAGGTCCCCCACTTCCTTCTCGAGCTCGGGCGATCCATGGCAGGCATCGCGCAGGAAGGCCGGCCGTTCCTCCACCGGCAGGTCCAGCGCCTCCTCGAAGAGGCGTTGGACCCGTTCCCACGCGCCGCTGCTCACGCGTTGCCGTTCAGCTCCCGCCGTAGCCATGCGCGCAGAAGCGCCCAGTCGCGCTTGGCGGTGGCGGGGGAGATGTCGAGGGCGGTGGCCGTCTCTTCGATGCTCATCCCGGCGAAGAAACGGCACTCGACGATCCGTGCGTGACGGGGATTCAAGGCGACGAGCCTCTCGAGAGCCGCGTCGAGAGCCAGGATGCGATCCGCCTCTGCGACGGGCAGGTCCGGCGCATCCTCGAGGGGCACGTGCACCGCCCCGCCGCCGCGCTTCACGCGCTTGCGCCGGAGCGCGTAATTGACGAGGACGTGCCTCATGGCCTGCGCCGCGATCGCGAAGAAGTGGGCGCGCGACTGCCACTCGATCCGGTCGAGCTGCACGAGCTTCAGGAAGGCTTCGTGGACCAGCGCCGTTGTGGTGAGGGTGTGGCCGCCCCGCTCGGAGCGAAGCCGTCGGCGGGCGATCGCCCGAAGCTCGTCGTAGACGATCGGGACCAGGTCGTCGAGGACGGCCCTGTTCCCCCGCCGCAGCTCCAGGAGGAGCTCCGTGACCTGATTGTCCTCTCTTCGGTTCCGCACTCGCCCCCCTCGCCTTGCGTCCGATATCGAGTGCGCCCAAGCCATTGTAACCCAGCCCCTTCCCGTGGGTCAGCCGTCTCCAAACAGGTGGCGAGAAATGACGCTCCGGATCCGACGGTTCACCGCTTGGCCCCCTCGACTCCGCGTTTCGGTGAGCCGCTTCGGATGGATTCGGTGCTTTGACAGATGGCCGCGAGCCGTCCCG